>NZ_JAKUDW010000034.1:0-57542 GCF_022662595.1 Bacillus cereus group sp. BfR-BA-01524
TAATCTTCTTATAATGAGCGTTAGCTTGTTCTTCCAAAACCTTATCGTTTTGCTCAACTACACATCTTGGGCAAACAGGTTTTCCTTGATAAATAATCATTTGAATTGGCTTAATGATTGTTTGTCCACCTATTACATAGGAGTGATTCATACATTGATCAGAATGGTAATTCACCTTCGATTCCAGGGATTCCGCCAGTTTTTTCATTGGTGTTGCCATTTCTATTCGCTCCTTTTTCACCTTTGTTCTTAAACTCTATTTCTGCTGCATTTACATCAGCTAAAGTACGAATGTTTTTGTTAACCCACTGTTTTAAAATCCCTTCAGCATAATTCCATTTCTTCTGCTGTTTCAAAGCACGCTCCATAGCTGCTTGTACAAGTTCTTCGCTAGTATCGTTTACCCATTGCGAAATACTTTCGGCTATGAATGAATTTAAAATACCGAAATTATTTTCGTAGAAAGAGAAGATGCTACTACTTACATTCTCTGTAGTAATCTTTGTAGTAATCTCTGTATTTGTCTTTACTTTGAAATTAGGAGACTCCTTACTTGTAAGTGAGGAGGGTCTTGATTTAGAAGTAACCACCCTATTTACTTCTAAGTAACCAGGGCCTTCCTCTATTTGCTGATACATACTAGAAATTTTCTTTATTTCTGCTGGTACAGGCTCCACAAACATTACGTTATTCAAAATCTTTCCATCGGCGTTGATAGTCCTAAACTCGATTTTTATTAGTAGCATATCCGTTAATAAATCACATGCTCTTTTCACTTGTAATTTTGTAAATCCAAAAGTATCGGCTAACTGTTGATAATTTTTTTGTAACTTGTCTGCTTTGAATTTTTTCTTGTAAGTTACTTTCCCATCTATTTCATTTCGAATAACTGTAGGGCGATACCAATAAACAATTTCACTCAAAACCATAATCGCTACAATATGAGGTTTACCATTACTAAAAGTGATGTAATTAAACCATTCATGATCTACCACATTACCTTTGAAATTTAACCCACCAATTTCAGTTACTATGTTTGACATAAATATTTACCTCCTTATACAAACCGCCACATATACTTGTCCACTTTGGATAATTCGTTGAATTTCATAATGCGGATAACCAACTTTGAAATACCGTTTAATCATCTTTTTTAATTCATCCTTGCTCTCTGCTAAGTCCCAGAACTTATTAGGTAATAGCACTTGATATTCAATTAAATCCATGTACTATTCCCCTACTTTCCGTGGTATACTTATAACAACTTGTTTTTCTTAAAGGACCCACTGCCATGGGTCTTTTTGTTTTGTTTTACGTCACTCCAAGCCCATCGTTTTATTGGTTCGTAAGTAATGTAAAGTAGCCATGCACTGCACGTGATAAACATTGCGAATACTGCTAATGATGTTATATCTTCCACTAGATCACCTCCTTTTGTGCTTCTAACCATGCTTCCAAATCTTTTTGTAGAAAAAGTAGTTTACGCCCTTCTCTTATCACTGGAAACTTAGGATGATTTGCTAATTCATACATCCTACAAACCGCTATGTTTAAGAAAGCTGCTGCTTCCTTCACTCGCATTACCTTGTTTGGTTGTGATTGTTGTTGGAATGAAGCTAAAGCTGCTTGAATTTCTTCTCGAACAACTTCGCGGATTGACTCTTTAATGATTTGATCTAATCCCATTTTGTTTTGCTCCTTTCTAATTTACTTAACCAAACATAACTTAACTTATAGTTAAGTTATGGGCAAAAAATTTCAATTGCATCTAGCTTCACTTTAAAAAACTCAGCAATTTTTACAATTAAGTCATAATAAGGTCGACGCTTCCCGTTTTCAATATACCAATAATAAACTTCAGTAATGCCCACGGCTTCAGCTACTTCCCTACATGTATATCCCTGTTCTACACGTAGCTGTTTTAGAGTTTTCATAAACAACTCCTCTCTTCCGTTTTTGTTGTTATTTACATAATAACTTAACCTAAGGTTAAGTTCAAGCATTTCCCAAAACTTTTTCAAAAAAATTACCTTTCCACTTAACTGATAGTTAATATATAATGACAGTGTGACACCATAATAGTAATTTAAAAAATAATTTCATATAAAATAAACTTGGGGTGTTTTTTATTATGTTTAGTCATGAGAGGTTAAAATCATTAATTGAAAAGAAGAGCATCACCCAACAGCAGTTAGCCGATGTAATTGGTGTTAGTCATGTTTCTGTTTATAATTATGTCGAGGGGAAAAAAGCACCCGGTACACGTACACTTCAGAAGATAGCAAATTATTTAAAAGTAACAACAGATTATTTGTTAGGTTTATCTGATTCACCAGATTTAACAGCAGGCCAAGATTTACAGCTAACAAAAGAAGCACACGAAATTCTTCAAATCATTAATGACTTACCTGAAGAACAACGAAAAAAAGCATTAGAACAATTAGAGATGTTTGTGAACTACGAGAAATCTAAAGGAAATATGTAGTGTAAAAAGACTATCAAAAAGTTAGATAGTCTTTTTTACATAACTTTTTCTTTTTTTGGTTCACTCAAACAGATAGAAAATAATGCCTCTTTCGGATCATCCTCTCCTTGCAAAAGTAATAAAGCTTGTTTAATTAGATTAACTTCCCCTTCTTTGCTATTCATCTTCTTCTATCTCCCTCTTTGTGTTTTTGTATTTTTTTACAAAAATTTCTTTTTTCTTCTTTCAGTAAAAAAAGAAATTTCTCCCAAAACTACAAATGACATCGTCAATTAAGACGATGTCATTTGTTATATATATAAACTTTGATTATGTATTTTACCAACCGCCACCAGGGTCAACCATCATTTGTTGAACTGTAGGTTTTGAATCATTTGTACTAGGTTTTTCTTTTATAGAATCAGTGTTAATGAATAATGTAGCAGCTATTAATATTGCAGGAATGATTTTAATTATTTTTTTCATTATTTCACCTCTTTCCGAAGACAATTATACCAATTATTCAAATTAAACCCAAGTGTATTTTTGGTAAACTCGAATAAAATATATTCCCTGACTTTTGACACATCAAAAGAGAACGTTTCATTAACTCTTCTTTTTTAGTACCTTCATATGTTAAAGCTAAATATGCAGTCTGTATATCTGTTAAACTTCCATTCTTCTCTTTTAATTGATTCAATAGTTTTCTCGCCTCCATTCTGTTACCTTGTTTAATCTTTAAATATGCTAGTTCACCTGAATGAACAACATCTAAGCTACTAATTTCTTTATCATGATGAATCTTTAGAAATGATAATGTATGTTGTACCATTTTTCTTTTTTTCTCAATTCCATTAGTCTTACTAACCCCTATCACTTCTAGAGTCTTTTCCAAATAATATCTTGATCTCTCATATTCATTCGCTGAAAAAATATACGATTCACCTAACTTTAAATATGCATTTACTTTTGGAAAAGAAAAAAAGTTATCCCATTCAAGGTCATCTAATAGTTCCATACTAACATCCCTTGCTTCAATGACTTCACCACCCTGCAACGAAGTAACGACAATTGCTTCTTTATATCGTAATTTATAACATTCTCGAATGTACCTATTACTTATTTTATTTATTTTTATTTCAAGAGATTTTAATCGCTCAATTAAAGAAGTAAAGTTACCCGATTGATATTGCGCTTGACATAATAGAATTTCAATTAACACTTCCATCTCTAATGTTCTTATTGATTTACTTTCCAAGCTTAATGCCTTATGGTACTGTGCAGCATCAATTTCACCTATATATCGTTTATATATAATTCGATACACATTAGCAAATTCTCTATTTTCTGCTACCTTTGATTGTAATTCACTATTTATAATATTAATTAATAGATTAAACTTTCCTCTTAAAGCTAAATCTTCCATTGCCTCACGTAAGTTTTCTGATTTTGGTTTCGTTACATATATATAATCCATTAATAGATTTTCTTGAACCTGTATGCCTTTGTTTAATAGGATGACTGTTTTGGAAAGAAAACCAAAACTCATGTCTGTGTTACCTTTAAAAATTTTTGTAACAGTACTTGGTTTAACTCCCCAATAATTTGCTAGTTTATTTTTCCTTATTCCAGCTGCACATAACTCTTTTTCAATTTGATTTAGAGCTTTCCACATGTTTTGTCCCCCTTATTGGAACAAGACACACTTCCCTATCATGAAAACGCACCTTAATGATGAATTACATCTAAAGGCTGTGTTATACTAGCCATATATGTTACGCATAGTCGTAACTGAAAGGCTCATGGCAAATGTTTTCCCTACTACAATTAGGGCAAACGGTGTAAAAGTGTTCCCAGCACAATTACACACGCTATGGGTCTTTTTCGTTCCGTCAAATTATATTATTAAGAATATTCTATCACAAATAACCCAAACATCCATTCTCTCATATTCTGAAAATACTTGAGAAAGTTGATAAAATTAATATACGCCTAGTTTTTTAGACACTGAAAAAAATTATGCAATATTGCATTTGATAAATGATATATATACGACTTTTGTGTTTACAAAATTATTCATACAAAAGTTCCCATTATGTATGCATTTACTATAAATAAAAAACCACTCAAATGAGTGGTTTTTTATTATGTATTAATATAGATCCCCAAAGGTTCTTTTGTTAAGAAATAAACTAAAAGAACCTCAATTCGCCATTCTAGTAAATTAACTAATATTCTTTAATACCTACTTATGTTTTCTTATATTCAATTAGAACCGAACAGGTTTTGTTAAACTAATCTATCGTTAAAAAACTTACAAATGTGACCCAATAAAAGCAATAGAGTTATGTAAAAAGTGAATCCAACAAACAACCCAAAAAGCAGATATTGTAACTTGATTTTTTTCATTTTTTTTATGATATACCCAATAAGCATAATTATAGAAAAGTCCAATTATTGTTGTAGCAACGATATAAGTAATTCCAAATGAATGATTTAAACCAAATATAATCGATGCTATTAAGATAACAAGATAATCATAATCCCTGATAAAAGGAATAAAACTCAATATCCAGAATAAAAACACCTGAAAAACTATTGTTTCATATATAGGTGCTGCAACTATTCCTGCTAAAATTTCAATAATAATAGGCTGTTCCATTATTGGATTTTTCTCTATTTCAGGTAAGAATAAATCTAATGGCATAGCAAATAAAAATGAACCTAATAAGATTAGTAATATAAACCAAACTACAGGTAAATCAAACATAAATTTATTGATTTTTGCTAACATATGTTTTCTCTCTAACCACCCTCTTATGTTTATAAGAGAATTTTAGAGATTCCTCCTTTCACTAATTAATTTTATAAATTAAATCTATTTATATCGATTATAAGTTATTGGCTGGTTTTTTAAAATATAAACTTTACTATCATTTAAAAAGGTCTGACAATCACATCCTATAACTGAAATTATTCATATATGATAAAATGTATCCATCGCTGATATGTCCAAACATGTAATTTTCATAGCAACAACATTACAACTAGACTTATATATATAAATAAAAAAGCACTCATAATGAGCACTTTTTTACAAATTATAACCTATCCATTTTTGTCCTAAAGATGTATTAATTAAATACCAAGCTTGTTTTACTGTAACGTTTTGATTAGCAACATAACCTACTGGTTGAGAGCCCGGATCATTGCGTATAGCCACTTTTCCTGATACATATAAACGTCCCGCACCTGCATCAAAATCACGCCATAGTGAAGCTTCCGATTGATTGAATCCCATCCATTTTTCCCCTAAAGATGTATTAACAATAAACCATGGTTGCTTTATTGTTACATATTGATTAGCTACATATCCCACTACTGTTGGATCACTTGGACTATTGAATAGTGGCTTTTTACCATAAATATAGTTTTGTAGTACTCCGACATAAGATACAATTCTTGCATCAGAATTCCCCGCTGCCATAGCTGGTGTAGAACCAATAGCCGTAAATGCTAATGCTAGTGCAAAAAATACTACTAATAACTTTTTCATCTTTCTTCCTCCCCTTGAACCCCTTTATAATTCCATTGATTATATTACCGAATTTTCTGTATATTGTAAAGATAAAATTAGTATTATCTTACAATCATACCCTATAACTGAATTTGTTCATATATGGTAAAATGTATCTATCGCTGATATGTCCAAACATGTAATTTTCATAGCAGCAAAATTACAACTAGACTTATACAACATGATTCAAAATAAAATGAAGGAGTGTTTTAAGTGAAAGGACATATTCGAAAAAGAGGAAATAAATATTGCATCGTTATTGATATCGGTCCTGATCCAGAGACAGGGAAAAGAAGACAGAAGTGGTTTTCTGGATATAAGACAAAAAAAGAAGCACAGGCAGATGTAGCAAAGAAGATTACAGAGTTGAATGAAGGAACTTTTATAGAGCCATCTAAAGTTACGCTAAAAGATTACCTAAATCATTGGCTAGAAATTAAAAGTATGAGCATAGAAAAGAGCACTTTTGCTGGCTATAAGGCATTTATCAACCAACATGTTATACCTAGTATAGGAATGGTCGCGCTCCATAAATTAAATGTTATGCACATTCAAAAATGCTATAAGGCTGCGATAGATAAAGGGATTGCAAACAATTCTATTCTGCTTATGCATAGAATTTTAAAGAGCGCTTTAAACCTAGCCGTAAAACAAAATATTATTTCTCGAAATCCAGCAGATTTTGCTGAGATACCTAAAAAAGAAAAAACCCCTATCCAGACTTGGACAGAGGAAGAAGTAAAAAAGTTTTTAGCTCATTCACAAGAATCACGATATCACATTGGGTATCTACTTGCAATAACTACAGGTATGCGTCTGGGAGAAGTTCTAGGTTTACGATGGCAGGACATTGATTTTGAAAAACATACTGTTACAATAAATCAAACATCTGGTCATGACAATAAAATCAAAAAAACTGCAAAAACAAATTCATCAAAACGCACAATTCCTGTACCTAACGAAACAATAGCAGCCTTAAAAAAACATAAAATTTTAATCAATAAAGAGAAATTAAGGTTTGGTTCTGCTTATCTAGATCAAGATTTAATAAATTGTAATGAGTTTGGAAGAATCATAAAAAGAGCACATTTCAGAAAAAGTTTCATTAGGATGACACACAAAGTAGGTATAAAAGAAATTAAATTCCATGATTTAAGACATACACACGCAACTCTACTATTGAAACAAGGAGTTAACCCTAAAATCATCAGTGAGCGATTAGGTCATACAGATATTTCAATGACATTAAGTGTCTATTCTCATGTTTTACCGAATATGCAAGAAGAAGCTGTTAAAAACTTCGGTAAAAGTATCTTTGGATAACTTATGTTTGCAAAATGTTTGCATTTTATAAAAATAAGTCAAACAAACGTTATTATATCAAGGTTTGTTTGACCCAACATCTTATATTCTTGATAGAATCTCCGAATTCCTATTGAAATATTTAATAATGGAGCGTTCTCACCACCACGGCTTATGCATTCGAATCGATATACATAGGAGAAAAAATCTTGTGTTTTTTCATCTTTTATCGGTCCTGACATCGCCTCACAAATATTTTGTGATCTAAGAGGAGAAAAATAGATCTCTTCTTCATTTGTATTTTCTAAATATATAAGACGCTCGCAAAAAATATGTGAGATTAAAGCGGGCCCCCACTTAGAATACGTTTCAATATCATGTAGTACTGGCAAATTAGAAATCAAATCGGATTGCCATTCATATTTTGGTGGCTCAACTAATTGATTTGGTTTCCAATCATGAATAATCTCATACCAACTTTGAAAAATATAATCGAGCTGTTCTTGTCTAATAGGTTCTTTCGATACAATCCATGGTGTATTTTCATTTAATACGTACGGATTATGCTGAATAAACAATATATCCGAAAACATATCATACAATCTTTCATTCAAACGTTTCAACTTACTCGTTAATAAAAACGTCTTATAATGTATCTCTACGATGTCCAGCCATTCAATAGGAAAGTATATAAATGATACCTTTTCATTTAATAGAGGTTCTACTATATTTTCAAATGTTAGCAGCCTTAATTTTTTCATAAAATGATTCCTTCCTTTCTTAAGTTGTCTTGATTATCAAAAAGCTAGAAATAGTTACTTAATCTAATCCATTTAAACAAAGTATTTAAAAGAAACGTAAAAACTGTTTATCTACATAAATCATTATCAAACCGACTCTTTTAAAAATTCAAAGTAATTATCATGTATAACACCTCTATTATATTTGAATTTCGATACATTCGAATTATACATTACACATAATGCATTGTACTTATCATTTACAATATCTTTACAAAAAAACCAAAAAAGAACACCTTAATTCGGTGCCCTTTTTACAAATATAAACCGTTATGTAATTGAACATATAGATAACAGTAATCCTCCAAATGAAATTGCTCCTAGTAAACCTACTACAACTCCTGTTAAACAAATACAATCAGCAAGACAAACAGAAGACTGCGATAATGGAACAAATGACCTACTTGTACTCGAACCATATTGTTTTATTTTCTCATAATTCACATCTAACATTAGATGTAAACATGTTACACCATCCTCAATAGTATGTAGAGGTTCTTTTTCTAATCGCTCCAATAATTTACTATCAAAAGCAACTGATAGAGGATACTGCTTATCTAATTTCATATTTTGATAAATTAGTTGCAAACGAGATAATATATTGCTTTTCTTCTTTTCAGATGTTACTGTACATTTCATTTTATTAAATTCATTTAATAACAGTGTCAATTCATCTCTTTTTCCGTATAAATCTTTAGCTATTTTTCTCTTTCGTTTATACGAATGGATAATAGATTTTAGTTCAATCATATTCATACACTTCCTAATTACATATTATTTACCCGATTATTTTATAGATAAACAGTACTTTTTAATCTTATTTAAATTACACTCAAGCATCTTCATTTACTATCGATTAACATTACATTAACCTTACAAAGTTGTAATAAATTCATTAGCTAGAAGAAATCAATCCCTAAACCAGACAGATATTTGACGATAAAACCATAAGAAAAAAGCAATGATTAGATTTTAAATCTAGTCATTGCTTTATCCATCACCTCTTGATTACACCTATATATCTTATTGTTACTCTTTCACTTGAATGATTGAATATATCCATTATTAATGGCTATATTCTTTGTCGGCACGTACATATATAAAACTAATGTTTTTTAATTGATAAGGTGAAACTTTAATTAGCCCTCACCAATTGGGCTTTTATGGGTAGTCCGCCACCTAACTTCTCTTTGCTCCCGCTGAATTTTTTTAGGGTCTTACTGCCCTGCAAATAGTAGGATAAATGCAATCAATATTCATACGTTATAATAGTACCAGTAGTATCAGTAGTACCACTAAAACCATCAAAACAGTTAGAGCAACCACCACAGCCGCCACAACCTCCGCAACCTCCGCAACCAAAACACCCGAAGCAACCAATACAACGGAATCCACCACAACGAAATCCGCCACAACGACCTCCACCACAACCACCACAACGACCACAACCGCCACAGCGACGAGCAGCATCTTCAATATAGTAATATGGATATTGATTTTGCTGGTCCCAATAGACAATATTTCCAGATCGGTAATCATTAAGACTTAACGCTTGTAGTTCTTGTTGAAACTGATTCATTTTCATAACCTCCATTTATAAAATACAACCTCATCGATGCTTCCCTATGTTTCTGTTCGTTACATCTAAGTAGGAATAGCACTATAAACTAAGTTCAATACGTACACCAACAAAGTATGACTTATCATTAAATGATGCACCTTGTTCATATACCTATTTTTACTATGGGCTCATTTTTATAAAGTGAAACTTTAATCAGTGGGGGATTAGCTCATCCCCCACTGATTATTAGCCCTCACCAATCGGGCTTTTACGGACAGTCCGACCGCCACCTAACTTCTTTGCTTCCGCTGAATTTTGAGGCGGGGGGCTTACTACCCGTTAATGCGGGATAAATAAAAATTAAAAAATATGAATTCTAGCGTCATATCTTCATACTTACTAAATTCAATTAATTTCTCAATAATTATGGCGCCATATCCTATATATTTCCGTCTGTCACTTAGATTTTTCTGTACTGTAAATGCGTTTCGCTATAACATTTCCTAGTGACCGGTTTCTATGACGGATAAGAAATTCCTACAAAGAAAAAAGCCCTAATTAGGGCTTTTCATTCTATTTCTTTAGCAAAACTCTCTATGAAATTGCTAATTGAAAAAAGACGCATTTAGATTGATGCGTCTTTTTGTGATGCCTCTTTTGTGAAATCATATAAAGCAATTGCGCCTAAAAGAACAAGTATACCTTGAGGAACATCTATTAAAATAGTTTGCCAAATCCCCGGAATTACCCATTTAATATCTGCTGCTGTTTCAAGATATGTTTGGAAATAGCTTATTGTAAAATTAATGATTCCTAAAAATACAAACAACGATAAACCAAATCGAATTAATTTCTTATTTGTAAACATATAACACCTCTCAAAATTCATTGGATATTCCTGCTTTTACTTCTTTATATTTATATATCTCTATATTTGATTTTAACACAAAAAGAACTCAAAAAACACAATATGCATATTTGCATATTGTGTTAACAGCACTTCATGGTAATTTAGAAATTCCTGCAAAGAAAAAACAACTCCGTTACAGCTAACAGTGCGGGTTTCTTTTCTTATTTAACTTCATACCTCCAAGCTTTACGTTCAAGGTAAAATTTCATCTCATTACGTTGTGCATCTGAAGTTAGCTTAGTAACATATCCGTTTTATTGTAAAATATATGTGACAGTAGTTTATCCATTTAATGCGTAGACAATTAAACTAGTTAACTTATCGATATGCCATTTCACCATTTCCTCAGCACTATCGACTTTGCACAAATTTGATAAGAAAAAATATATAGACAGGTATGATCCATACCTATCTATAACATTACTTCTATTCTTTATCCAATTACGTCTTTTACGTCTGTATCCACTGGCCACTTTTCTAATGTATAAGCCATTTCCCAAAATGAATATTCATATTGACTGCTAATAATAAAATGCTGTTTCATACGCTTGCGGTCTGCCTCTGTTACTTTTTCAGCGATAGTATCTAAACGTGTAATTTGTTCTTCAACTAGCGTACGGAACCAATCAGATCCATAAGCAGAAATCCATTCGTTATAAATTGGCTCTTCCGGCTGACACTCTTTTAAGCGTTCGCCAATTTCATAATACAACCAATAGCAAGGTAAAATTGCTGCAATAATATCTCCTAAATGTCCTTCATACGCAGCACGATACATATGTGAAGTATACGCATATGCAGTTGGCGCAGGAATAAAATTATCTTTTTCTTCTTTTGTTATCCCTAGCTTTTTAGCAAAATTCTCATGTAAAGATAACTCGGCCTCATATGTATTTTGAGCATGATGTGCCATACGAGCTGTCGTCTCTAATTCAAGAGCTTTTGCAGCTCCTAAAGTTTGTACTCTAGCAAAATGACTCAAATAATATGAATCTTGAAGCACATAATAGCGAAAACTAGCTAAATCTAACGTTCCTTCACCAAGTTTTTTTACAAAAGGATGGTTAAAACTCGCTTCCCAAATTGAATCTACTTCTTTACGTAATGATTGTGAAAAAGTCATTTAAATCCCTCCAATAATGTATAAAATATAAGTATTTATCCACAATTATTAAAGCTGTAAAATAAAAAAACTTTCTTTACAGGCGTAAAGAAAGTGAAATTGACAGTATTTATTTACTCATTAAATAGCAACGTCTTTCCCACTTCCCTACGCTGGCATTAACCAGATCAGGTACTAAGAGTCTCAAAATCACATTTGATCTCAGCCTATAAAAGGCCCCCCTAGTGGATAAATATTTTGTTTTTATAATGTATTCATCATAGCATACTTCGTGAAACTGTCAAAATAATTCGTTATATAACTATCTTAAAAACCTTCTTCTTTTCTCACTTTTAATGATGTTTCAATAATCATATCTAATAGTTTACTATAACTAATTCCCGCTGCTTCTGCACTTTTTGGCAATAAACTTGATTGTGTCATCCCTGGTAATGTATTAATTTCCATTACATATGGAATTCCGTCCTTCACCATCATATCAACTCTTGCATAAACACTACATTTTAATGCTTTATAACAAGCCAGTGACGCTTTATTTACACGTTCATTAATTTCCGCTGGAAGTTCGATAACTTCCTCAACTGTACTAGTATCATCATATTTTGCATTGTAATCAAAGAACTCGGCTGCATGTCGAATTGAAACTATAGGTAACTGTTTTCCATCCAGAATGGAACATGTAATTTCATCACCTTTTATATACTTCTCAATTACTACTTCAGAATCCCATTCGAATACAGTTTCTAGCATTGAGATCAATTCATTTTTATTGTAAACGATTTTTACCCCGACACTCGATCCGCCAGAGTTTGGTTTTACCACTAATGGAAATCCTAACTTATCTAACTCATCAAGCTTTAGATCCTCCATTTTTGTAAGTTCAATCCAATCTGGTGTTTCTACACCTTCATAACGTAAAATCTTTTTCGAAATATTTTTATCCATACATATACTACTAGATAACATATTGCTTCCGCTATAAGGAATCCCTAAACTCTCCAGTGTTCCTTGAACTGTCCCATCTTCTCCGTATTTTCCATGTAACGCGAGCAATGCAAAATCAATGTCTTTCGCTTTTTCAATTAAATCCATTTTTTCGTTTAATATAATTGGAACTATTTCATACTTACTTTTATCTAAATGTGCGATCATTTCATTTCCAGTCATAATTGATACTTGCTTTTCAGACGATACCCCGCCCATAATAACGCCAATTCTCATTTCCTCAACTCCAAATTTCATTTTTTATTGTATCACCAATTATTTTGATTCCCCGAACTATTTCTTCTTCTTTCAAGCGTGAAAATCCTAATCGGAAAGTATTCGCTCCTTCTTCACCAGAGTAAAAAACATCTCCAGGTGAAAACGTAACGCCTTTCTCATAACACTTTTGTAAAAGTGTGCGAGCATTCATATGCTCTTCTAGCTCTATAAATAAATGAAGTCCACCATCTCCAGTCATTCTTTTGAAAGGAATGTACTGGTTACATGCCCCGACAGCTAAATCATATTTTTTCTTATAAACAGATCTTGCCTTTTTTAAATATTTTTCAAAATATCCCTCATGTAAATATTGAAACAGAACAGCTTGATCTAACGTAGATGTGTGAATCGTTCTTGCTCTTTTTACGCTTTCTAAATAATGAATCAGCTCTTTATCTGCAATAATCCAGCCTACACGTAAACCAGGGAAAAGTACCTTTGAAAAGCTGCTAATATAAATCACATTATTGCCAGCTCCAGCAAACGTTAATAATGGAGCTAAATGTGAACCTGAATAACGTAATTCTTCATTAAATCCGTCCTCTATAATAGGAACCTTGTATTTTGAGAATAATCTCATCAATTCCGTTCTTTTCTCTGAACTCGTAACAATACCAGTTGGATTATGATAAGAAGGAATTAAATATGCAAAATCAAAATCTTTTTCACGCAAGCTTTTTTCAACTTCATTCGTATCAATACCATCCTCATTCATATCAATCCCATGAACTTCAAGGCCATGTAAGCGGAACAGCTTTAGTGCAGCGTGATGAGTTGGATTCTCACAAATGACACGACCGGATTTTTTTGATAAAGAAGAGAGTACAATATCCAATCCTTCTGTAAATCCATTTGTAATTAGAATATCTTTATTAGAAATGTCTACACCTTTCATTTCCATGTAATGAAGTAAGTAATTCATTAATGGTCTATATCCTTTTGCATATCCGTAGTTCAATACGATGTCCCCTTCAATGGACATACGAGTAAGAAAAGCTCTTTTGAAATTTTCAACATCAAATAGCTTCTCATCCGGGGCTATACTATTAAAAACAATCATTCCCTTTTCCCAACGAACACCATGTTTCATTAAATCTAATTCATCCGCTAATGCGGTCACTGTATTAAGTTTATTTTTCCAATCTATTTCAACTGACGAAGTGTTAGATATATCCACCTTCGCAACAAAGTTCCCTTTTCCTTTAACTGCATAAATGAGTCCTTCTTGCTCTAAATCTGCATAAGCAGCGAGTACAGTGTTTCTACTCACACTTAGTAATTCACTTAGTTCCCTTGTTGATGGGATTTTTTGATCCCCGAGCAAATGCCCTTTCATAATCATCTTCTTCAAATAATCTTTCAATTGAATATAAACGGGACGATCTTTAACAACTTTAAAATCCTTAAACAATTCCTTACCCCCTGCAATCATTTTTGCATATTTATTTCATTCTCAAAAGGTCCACAACATATGTATTTTTTATAAAGGGCGGTACGGTCTTACAAATCTTTTCGATATAAGTTAATTACATCTTTTAAAGCTGCAGCTGCTGCGCCTCGTGGATTAGAAGCCCCGCCAATTGTAGTAACTTGCCCCATCGTATCTGTAAAGAACGTAATTCCTTTTTCGCTCCCATTTACTTTTGCTAACGGATGATCTTTTTCTATTTCGCACGGTTCAACATTTAAATTCACATTGCCACCCGCATCCTTATATATTGATGCTATTAATTTAATAATTTTATGGTGTTCCTTAGCATTTTGTATTTGCTGTTTTGTAACGTGCTCGATTCCTTTTATATGTATATCAGCAAGTGTTTTCTCTGTTTCCATTAAGCTGTTTGTCAAAAGTAACAATTTACACGCACTATCTGAACCACTTATATCTAATAGAGGGTTTGTCTCAGCAATTCCTTTATTTTGTGCTTCTTTCAGCGCTTCTTCAAATGTCATATCTTCCTCATACATTTTCGTAAGAATATAATTAGTTGTTCCATTTAATATTCCTTCTATTTTTTCAATACTGCAACCGGCTAAACTAAATTGTCCGATATCTAGTGTCGGTAGTGCAGCGGCTGTTGCACCGCTATATCGAATTCGTACATTTGCACCTCTTGCTGCTTCATTTATTTCTCTCCAGTTTGTAACGAGCGCACCTTTTGAAATTGTTACTATATCCATCCGTTTCTCAATCGCTTGTTTCATATATTGTTTCCCTGGATTTCCATCTTTAAGATTTGTGAATGTTGATTCTACCAATACAGTACCACTTATGCTAGTTGTCGCACGTTCCTTTGGATGATACTCTAAATATTTTTCAATTGCAGCGGTACCGCCACCATACATTAATAAATGATGAAGAGATAGGCCGTCTTCATTATGTATTGCAATATTTCTCCCTAATACGCCACTTACAACTAATTGAATCCCATATGTTTCATATATATATGAATATTTTTCATTTAATAATTTTATAAACTCTCTGCCTACTGTTCCGTATCCTGATAATACAACTTGAATTTTCATAATATCCCCCCATATTTTTTCTACCAAATCCCTCTTTCAATATAATATAAAGCGCTCTCGAATTCCATCGAGAGCGCTTTATTATTACTTATTTCGGTAAACGTGATAGCTTTTCAGCAATTTTTCTATAAAACTCTTGAATGCTAGAAAAACCTAAAGAGTCTGAAACACTTAATCCTACCATGTCGAGATGGTCCCAATTCGCTTTCGTTTCGATATGATTCCATTTTCCAACCTGTAATGACTCATTATTATTTACAGCAACATTAGAAGATGGTGCAATCATGGAATTTGTATTTACTACACCATCATTTTGCCACCAAGAAGTATCAACTAACGGACGGTTTTCTTCATATCTCGCATAAGAACCTAAGAAAAATGCATTCCCCATCAACACTTTGTTCATCGTTATATGAGGTAAATGTAAACCTGTTATAGGTGCTGCTTGTGATGCATGTCCACTATAGGATAAGTAATACACATCCGGTTGCGTCTTTACCCAATTATTTAACTCCTTTGCACCATCTGTACTTAAATCCCATTGACTTATATCTTTTGTATTTTTCCAAAGTGAACTATTTAGAATACGATTACTATATTGGAAAAAGGACTCTCCAGCATTCTTCTTTATACCCCATTGATCCAATTTAAAATCATATAACGATAAATTATTGTTTCCTCCGAAGCTCGCAGCTGTAATGAGTAAATCTTTAACGAACGGTAGCAGAAGACTCCCATCCGCAAGTGTTGTACCGTTGTGAGGGGTTGCTAATGTTGTAACACTATGAACATATGATTTTCCGCCTTCAAATAGTGGTGATATTTTGGTGTCTGGGTGATTTTTTACATAATTCTTTTCTTCAAAACTCCCTTCTTTTAATAGCTGTACTAATGTTCTAATTGTTTGTCCACCCATGCTATGTCCAATTAAATGAACTTTATTTGTTTCACTCCAATTCGGCGCAAAACCACTATAAGTTCTGCCAAAACGTTTATGTCCATGTTTCTCAGCATGCGAGACACCATAGTCTACTGTTCCACCGCTAATTTGCGCATACAATTCACATGCACGATCCCAGTTACTAGAAACAGGTCCAACAGCTGCGGTATGTACCGTATAACCATTTCGTTTCAAATCTTCCTGTATATCATGAACACCACCCCAATATTTTACGCCAAGCATTTCTTCTCTACCCCATCCAGCAAATCCATTCACCAATATGATAGGATAATTATTTTGTGGCCTCTCTTCAGCGTATGATATTTTCGCTTCGAATGAACATACGGTCACTAATGCGAAAAAACATATTTTTAAAACTAACTTCCCCATACTTTCTCCCCCTATTAAAACGTTTACATTTTTCTTTTTTGAAAATCAACAGAATACTTTAATAACTTAAACATAATGTAAAATATTTTATATACGTTGTATATATAGAAAACATATACAAATGTTGATAAATATTAATTCAAGTAAACATTTACTTTTTACAATACAACTTGTAAATCTGTTTATTTGAATTTATAATTAGATATAGTTTCCTCATGTTAAAAAGATTTAAAAACCATAAGAAAACTAATCTCATTGCTTGAAAAGGAGGAAAAAACATGCAAATCGGATCAAATATTCATACATTATCTCAACCTACTAAAATAACTCCATCTACTCTTGAGCATAATACTATCTCTTCTACTAAACTTGAAAGTAAGAAAGTAAATGATCCTATCAAGTTTGATATTCGTTCATCTGAAAAAGAAATGAAACAGCCTGAGCATAAATTTAATGAATTAGATTTATGGAAGATGTTAAAGGATAAAGGTGTTCCTTTATGGATCATCCTTGAAATGCTACAAAAGGCTCGTAAAGAAAAAGAAGCCCAAAATAATTCAGTTCAAAATTCAAATGCGATTAAGGAAACAAATGAGACTCGATTAAATGAAGTAATGTAAAGCATAATAATTGATTTGTCTATAAACTAAAAAGAGTTCGAGATTGATAAACTTTCTATCAACCTCGAACTCTTTTTTAAGATTTTTCTCCGATCGTTACAAACTGAACTGATACTTTCTCTTTAAAACCTTCAATTAACTTTCTTACTTTTACTTTTTCATTAATCAATGTATTATCTGTCGACATTTTAGGTTTTTCATCACCTAACGACTTTTTCAGATGTAGAAGTTGCATATTCGTTTCATTCGCTTTTATTTCTTTATACACACTATTTTTCGCCACAATGATATACCATAGTGCTCCATAGTCACGTTTATTGCCAAGCCAAGCATCGCTATCATATGCAACTGGTATCTCTTCTCCTTCTATTTTAATACTTTTAATATTCTTTTCTTCTTCATTTATAAATAGTAGTGAGCTTTCTTTTGGAAAATTCGGTAACGTATCTACCAGTTTGGAAAGGGCTACTTGGTCACGTTTACGAAAAATCTTTGCTTTAATCATCGCCTGTGCAGTAGATTCATTTAATATTAGTACCTTTCCTTTTTCAAATTCCCCTGTTTTCACTGGAAAAATTTCATGTTCTTTCGTATTTTCCTTATAACGATTCATAATTGCTCCAGTATGATTCTCATCTCCAATGATTAATACACCGTTAGCTGGAAATAATTCTTCACTTTTAGCACATGCACATAAACTAATTAAAATTAATATACATAATATGAAAATTGATAATGGTTTTTTCATTACAATTCCTTTCATAACTCATATTGTTTTTTTACATGCTTTTCTGCAATGTTACTTGCTGATGTTCTCTACTGTTCCATAGTTTTATAAAGCTTTTGTAGGTAACGCCAACGGGTTATAAAGAAATATAAAACTTGTATACATATAAATGAAATTAAAATAACGATAGAGCTATTTATGATAGAAAAATCGACTAATTGCTGTAATGCTATATAAGCAACTACAGTATGAATCACTGCAACGACAATTGGTAAAAAGAACATTAATAATAACTGCCTCGTTACAACTTTTTTCAACTCACCTTTACTTAATCCCATTTTCGAAATCATTTTATATTGCTGTTGGTCGCGATCCAAATCTGTATATAATCGAAAATAAATAAAACTAGCGGCGAATGTAAAGAAGACGATTCCAACTAAAATACTTACCATAAGTAATAAACCATTCTTTTGCTTTGCTTCCAACAAGTTTAATGTTAAAGCTTCAAAGTAGAAATCTCTGTCCCTAAGATCTTTATCGAATATACTCTTTAATTGATTTGAAATCTCTTTCGTTTTTATCCAATCATCTACAACAAATCCGTAAGTACGATATGGAATTTCTTTATTAACTGGGTCACTAGTAAGAGGTATTCCATCATATACCTGATCTTGAACAGCGATATAAATAGTTCTAGAATCATGTGGTAAAACTAAATTTTCTACAGCTTTTTTCACATGAAATGTCTTTGTCCAGTCACCTTGAATGACTTCTATATTCTTTTTATACTCGCCATTTTTAAATTCTTGTTTTTGTGATACGACTCCAGGAATTAATAAAATTTCATCTTCTTTTTCAATTGTTTCTTGTTGATAGCCTAGTGCTTTAGCAAGATCGTTGTATTCACTTAACTTCATTACATTTACGCCATTTTCTGTGTATATATATGAAGATGAAGCCATTCGATACGGAATATTAGCATCAGAAAGGTGTTTTTTTATAATAGAAAGATTTTTATTCAATACTTTGTCATTTTCAAAACTTCCATACAAAAATGTATACGGATTTGTCATCCTTACCAAATCCCTATTTCCAATTGCGGCTGTTGTACCAATTGCTGTAAATGCAACTGCTGAAACAATAGATACTATAAAAAACATCGTTGCATTATCTTTCATACGGTAAATTAATTCAGAAAATGTTAATATATTTGTTCTCTTTAAAAAGAAAGATTCTCTCCTTTTAGCAAGGTGCAATATATAAACGCTACACTGAGTATATAAAAAGTACGTTCCTATAATTACTAGAAGCACACCTATTCCAAGCGTAATAAAATTGGTACTTGGTATGAAGCGAAATACTGAAAAATATCCATACCCTATACTAATTAAAGAAAGTATCGATAATAAAACTGAAGATTTCGGTTCAGGTTTTGGCTTTTCCTCTGCTCGAATAAGTTCCACAAGTTCCGTTACTTTTATCATTTTAAATGTAAATAATGAAACAATTAAAAACAAGAAAAGAAATGTAATAACTGTTAATAATACAGCCCGAACTGGTATATAAAAAGGTAAACCATTATTAATCATTAATACACTTGCACTTATTAATAAGACTAGTTTAGAAAATATGAGTCCAATGAAAATCCCTATACAAATTGAACCAAGTCCAATCAACATATTTTCAATTAATAATAATTTCTTAAGCTGTCTCATTGACATACCTTGCATCATTAAAATACCAAATTCTTTTTTACGCGTCTTTAAAAACGAACTAACTGAATATAGAATGAAGAAAAATGAAAATACAAAAATCAATCCTTGCGAAACTGAAAATCCCAATGTACCAAATGCACTTATTGTTGCACTTGTCGATTTCAACTCACCTTGTAAATCAGGATGAAATAATAAAAGAGCATACGTAAAGAAAATCATAATAGAAAATGCACTACTTAAAAAATGAGCTACATAGGTACGTTTATTACGAAAGATATTATTAAATGCGAACTGACGAAAAGTCATGCCTTTTCCCTCCTAACAAAGAAAGGACATCCATAATTTTTTGATAAAATGCTTGCCTGCTTTCACCACAATAAATTTCATTATATAGTTGACCATCTTTAATGAAAATTACTCTGCTGCAAAAGCTCGCTGCATACGGATCATGTGTAACTAACATCATCGTTGCTTTTTCTTCTTTATTTAGAGTATCAAGCATCTCCATTACATCATTTGAAGATTTAGAGTCCAAGTTCCCTGTTGGTTCATCTGCAAGTAATAATTGCGGCTTATGAACGATCGCACGAGCGATTGCTGTTCTTTGAGCTTGCCCCCCTGATATTTCAAACGTTCTTTTACTCAATATATCAGTAATGTTTAACTTCTCTGCAATCTCTTCCACTCGTTTATTCATTTCTTGGACGGAAACACCATCTAAAGTCATCGGCAATACAATGTTTTCTTTTACAGTAAGTGTGCTAAGAAGATTAAATGATTGAAATACAAATCCTAATTGTTTTCTGCGGAATAATGCTAATTCTTCTGATGATAATTGAAAAGGATTTGTGCCATTAATAAATATTTCTCCTGATGATGGAGAATCAATAGTAGATACCATATTTAATAACGTTGTTTTCCCACTACCTGACGGGCCCATAATTCCTACAAATTCACCTTCTTGAATTGATAAATCAATATCTACTAATGCTTTATAAGGTACTTTCCCTTTATATACTTTACTAATACTTTTTGCCTGTAAAATTTCCATTTATATTCTCCCTTCATTTCCACTGCTCACTATAGAGTGTAAATGAATTGTCTTATAGCTCATATTGATTCATCTTTCATTTATCTTACACGCTTGTAAGATTTCTAAAAAAACTGATAACAAACCTATTTTCAATCTATAAACAAAGCATATCTATCTTATAATATTTGCATATTGGTTTGAATTACAATGCTATTTTCTAATCTTTATTTTATTAATAAGAAAAGACCGATTTTTTTATCGGTCTTTTTACTTTCAAATATTATATTTTAACTGTTGTATGTAGTTGAAGCATATTTGAGTTACCCATTAAATACTATTTCACTTTATAATAACCTCTGCAAAAAAATGAGTGCTTCGGTTTCATTGCAATCAAAAACGAATTGTAAATATCTGAGGCGGAAATGAATGCGTTTATCCAACATATAAATAATAAAATTGATTTAATATTTCCTGATACAAAGAACGACATCATGGCAGGAACTACTGATAATACAATAATAGGCAAGCTCATAAAGACCCAAAATCTCGTTTTGGATAAGACTGCATTTGTATTTAACCAAAAAAATCTTTTACTAAATGTTAAGCTAATATCCCCTTGTTTACTTATTACTAAAATGTGTAGACATTCGTGAATGATGAAGACTAAGGTACCTATTATGATAAGATAAGATAAGATAAGATAAGATAAAATATATTAATATGAGTGAAACCTGTTTCAAAAAAATAAGGTATTATAAAAATGATTATATGAAGTAAATATACAAACTTCATATAATGTTTTCGGTACCAATTATTCTGTATAAAAGGAGTCCATTCTGAAAAATCCATACTTATTTGTGGCAAGTGACGAAACCAAATTATAATACGTGTTCCCCTCCCTCATTTAAACTAATTCCTGGCTTAAAGATTTAATCTACTAGCACTCAACCGTAAGTTTTATATGTAACTCTTTAATAGACTTACCAGCAATTTTTGTTGACTAAGACTAAATGCTTCTTTATACCGCCCACTGTTCTGTTCTTTTCCCTTCCATTTTTCAAGTAATTCATCTGTAGAATGATTTGAGTAAGAAATTTGTATTATCATTGATACATAAATTCGACAAAATCTTCCAATTACCTTTTCATAAATGATTTTCAACTGGATATCCCCTGTACAGCTTGATTTCCCTATTTTGTTGAAAAGCAATTCCTTCAAGAAGTCATTACAATTGTACCTTTCATATGTTAGCAGGTATAAAGTGAAACTTTAATCAGTGGGGGTTTTACTGCCCGGTAATGCTTGATAAAATGAATATAAAAAAGCTTAGAGTTTTAGCTCTAAGCTTTTTTATGATTTCGTTTTAATTCCTTTTACAGAGAAATATTTTTTATCCATTCAGATTTACTCAATACATAATGATTATATATTTGATTTTCTATCTTCTGTTCACTCAAATAAGTAAACCTGCATTTTTTAATAACTTTATTTGATGGTACATTGTTAATTAAAGCAATTGCGTTGAGGACGTTTAAATTTGTTTCTTTAAACAAATAGTCAATTAAGCCTTTAGTCGCTTTTGTAGCATAGCCATGATTTTGATGTTCATTTGAGATAGCATACATTATCTCTCTGTTTGGTGAAGGGAGTTCTTCTTTCATTCCTGTGCAACACCATCCAATGCATTCATTTGTAGCTTCCTTAAATATTCCTAGCTTTAACATATGATTATCTATGTTATTCGTAGTTTTCACTGCTTCAAGAAATGCTTTGTTTGCTGGTATTTCATAATTTGCAATCCAATCCATCCTTTGTTCTTTCGTTGATTTCCAGTCTGGTAAAAACTTTTCTATTTCCGGTTGATTTGCTATTTTATAAATACTCTCTGCATCTTTGACCATAAACTCTTGCAAGTATATTTCTCCACAATCTATTCTAAATAACTTAGTCAAACTCTCTTCTCCCATGCTAATCCCCCTTACGTACGCTATAGCGCCTTTATCTGCTTCGTAAGTTCTATAAATCGTTCATCAAGTTCTTTATATTCCTTGTCGTTAGAAGTTAAAAAGCTTAATTTCCCTAATACTTCTTGTCTCTCTGTTTCTAACGTTAAACGTAGCTCTTCAATATTATCTCTTGTTTTAGTAGGCTCTTCTAGCTGCTTTTGTATCGTATTGTTTGAAAACACGAGTTTTGTGTTAGTAGTTTTCTCTAGAAAATATCGATCGTGAGAAACAATTACTAATGTTCCGTTATACTCAGCTAATGTATTTTCAAGTTGTTCACGTGAAGGTAGATCTAGGTGATTCGTCGGTTCGTCTAAAATGAGTACATCTTTTTCATCTAAAATATAAGCCATTAGCTTACATTTTACTCTTTCTCCCATACTCATATGCTCAATCGGCTCTTTCCATTGAAAATCTTGGAACCCTAAATGTTTCATTAAATTTTGGACTTTTCCTCTTTCTTCAAACGTCTCTTTAAAAAATAAATTTTCTGGTGTTTTATCAAGCGGTAAATCAAAAACTTCTTGTGTTAAATAGCCGATGTTTGCAGATGGTGAAATCCATATTTCTCCTTCAGCAGTTTCCGTTCCCATAATCATCTTCAGTAATGTTGTTTTCCCACTACCGTTTGGTCCAACAATCGCAACTTTCTCACCGTGCTGAATTGTAAAATTAACGTTTTCAAATAATACTTTCCCATAAAAGTCTTTTTTTAATTGCTTTACTTCTAAAAAGCGTTTTCCTACTTTTTTGTTCGCTTGAATAGAAAACTCAACTGAATACTCTTCTTTCACACGTTCTACTTTCGTTTTCTCCAGCTCTTTTTCGAGTCGTTTTCGTTTTGACTTCACTTGCGCATCCATTCGCTTCGCTTTTACACGATAGAATTCTTTCACACCTTCTTGTTTTGTAGACTGCGCGTGTGCCTTTTGTGACCATGAACTCAATTCTTTTATATGTATTTCTACTTGTTCTATCTTTTTTTGCTGCTTTTCATATTCACGCTGCTGCGACTTCCTTCTTTGCTCACGTGCTTTCATGTAGCTCGTATAATTGCCACTATGTTCAATTATTTTTTTGTCCTCAATTGACCATATTTTGGTTGCGACAACATCTAAAAAATATCTGTCATGCGATACAACGATAACAGTACCTTTCATCTTTTTTATTTGTTTAATGAGAAATCCCGTACTGATCTCATCTAAATGATTTGTCGGTTCGTCTAATATCAAAACATTAGGATTTTCGGCAAATCCTTTTGCTAATCGAATTTTCAGCTTTTCACCACCACTTAAAGTATGAAAATCGTTCGTTGGCACGCCCCATTTCGCAAGAAGTTCTGCTTCTTGCGAAATCACATCATTACTAATAAAAGATTCTATTTCTTGCTCAACATATGCGGTTGTCATATTCATTTGTTGCCATTCAACAATCCCTTTTGAAGGTTCAATCTTTCCATTTATTAATTGAAGTAACGTTGATTTACCAGCACCATTTTTACCAATTAATCCGATAACATCCCCTTGTTTCACTGCTACATTCATTTTTTCTAACAAAGTATTTTCCTTTATTTCAACATAAACATCATTTAATTTTAAAATTTCTTTCATATTACCGATCCCTTTCATTAAAGGAGAACAAAAAAATCCTCCCAAAGTAATTTTGGCAGGATTAGTCATTACATTATTTATACCCAAATAAGCTATTACGCAAATCAAATAGCAATACCGTTGTTTGGAATTGGGCAGACTAATCCTAATTTTTATAAATTGAAATTTATTTCATTTCAACATTTAAAAATAAGATTAGTTAATCATCGTCCACCCATCATTCCTTTCCGTCATTAGTAACCATATTGTACCATAATAGTACTGTATGAGTAAATGCAATTATTTGTGCTGCTAAAAAGATTGCTTTCTTTTAAAGTCTATTCATTATTTCTTCACTTCATATCGAACAAGCATCAAACACATTTGTTGTACTATTTGCTTTAGCTTTCCCTAGCAATAAAATTGTAAGCATCCCCTCTTATATAATTTTTATATAAATTCATCATAAATCATATATTATACATACTAAATTTCAGTTCTTATAATAAAGGTATCATTTTTAAGGGGGATTCTACAATGGAATTTAGTAAACTAGGAAACAGTGGATTAACAGTAAGCAAGATTGCATACGGGAACTGGATAAATCATGGTGGAAAAGTGGATGAGATTACTGCAAATGATTGTGTGAAAACCGCTCTAGATGTCGGAATTACAACGTTTGATACTGCTGATGTTTATTCAGATACGATAGCCGAAGAAGTACTTGGCCGATTTTTGAAAGATATACGCCGAGAAAGTATAGAACTATGTACAAAAGTATGCCATCCGACCGGCCCTGGAAAAAATGATCGTGGATTATCAAGAAAACATATTATAGAAAATTGTAATGCATCGTTAAAAAGATTACAGACAGACTATATCGATGTCTATTATGCACATAGATTTGATAAAACAACTCCTCTTGAGGAAACGATGTTAGCTTTCTCAGATCTTGTAAGACAAGGTAAAGTCCTTTATTTAGGCGTAAGTGAGTGGACATCAGAACAAATTACCCGTGGTGCAGCACTTGCTAAGGAATTAAACATTCCACTTATCGCTAGCCAACCTCAATATTCAATGTTATGGCGAGTTATTGAAACTGATGTAATTCCAACATGTCAACGTGAGGGACTTGGCCAAATCGTATGGTCCCCACTCGCACAAGGCATTCTCACTGGAAAATATCAACCTGGTAAACCCTTACCGAATCAATCGCGTGCTAACTCTGATGCTGGAAAACCGTTTTTTGACAAACTCGTGCAACGTTGGATGAGTGATGATGTGCTTACTTCTATCCAGAAACTTAACCCCATCGCACAAGAAATTAACCTTACCCTATCTCAACTCGCAATTGCTTGGGTGTTACAAAATCCAGCTGTTTCTTCTGCAATTATTGGTGCTTCAAATCCGGAACAAGTAAGAGAAAACGTAATTGCTTCTAGTATTACATTGCAACCTGAAATTATGGATCAGATTGATCGTGTATTAAAAGGTTTCGCTGAGTATGATTCTAGCAAAACAGGTTGAACCATGAGTGAGTTTTACCTATAAATAAACACCCCTTGCCAACTTCCCACAGCCCATCCTATCAAGATGGGCTTTTATCTGTTAAGTTCACATTGTGAAGTCATATAAACTTCTCTAACAGCTGTTAAAAAGTTCTCTAACACGACAGACTTTTCATCCTTCCTCCATCCAGCATATAAATTTATTTTTGGTGTATTTTCTTGAATATCTTTATACATGACTCCTGATTTTTTATAGCTTTCCACCGATGATGGAACGACTGAAATCCCTATTCCGGCTGCAACTAAGTTTACAATTGTTTGCATTTGAACTGCCTCTTGAACAATATTTAAACTTACTTTATGTTCCCAAAAGTAACTAATAATTAAATCATAAAAATTTGTACCGAAATGACGAGGAAATAAAATAAATGGTTCATCCACTAATGATTTGATTGAAATATTAGGTAACGAAACGAAAGGGTGATTTTCATACAAAACCAGCTTTAAACACTCTTCAGAACAAACTTCAGAAGATAATATTTCATTATTTTGCTCCGAACGAATAAATCCAATATGAATTTGTTTTTCGTAAAGCGCTTTTATTTGCTGGTCTGTTGTCATCTCACGTAATATGAGCTGAATTTTTGGAAACCGTTCTCGAAATATGTTTAATATGTCTATAACTGTTTCTGTAGAATCGACAAAACCAATGATTAAATGCCCGATTTTCCCTTCATCTGCAAGCTGTGTTTCTTTAATAGTTCTATCTACTTGAAGTAATGTTTGCCTAGCACCTTCTAAAAAGATTTTCCCCGCCTCGGTAAGTTCAACCATTCTTTTTGTCCGGTGAAAAAGTTGAACTCCTAATTCTTCTTCCAATTTTCGAATTTCTTGACTTAAAGGAGGTTGTGCCATCATAAGACGCTCTGCTGCACGACTAAAGTTTAATTCTTCTGCCACTGTTATGAAATATCTCATTTTACGAATATCCATTTCAATCCTCCTATCATTCGCAACTTCTATAAGATTCTATTTTTATTATTAAAAATGGTTCATGTATGTAGTCTTACATTTATTCTTATCGGGTTCGTTTTGTCTCTCTTATCTATATAATATTTCATTCTCCAATGTTATCAAGGGTACAAAACAAGGCTAAAAAACTTATCTCCAAAGTTCTTTAGCCTTGTTTACTTTTTTACACATTAAAAAAATACTATTCGTACTACCGTACCTTTACCAACTTCTGAATGGATTTCCACACTATGTCCTAATTGTTTTGTAATTTCATATACAAGGTATAGCCCCATTCCTGTTGATTCTTTAAAATCTCTACCGTTTTCTCCTGTAAAGAAAGGTTTGAATACTCTTGGTAAATCTTGTTTCGGTATACCTACGCCATTATCAGCAATTTCAAGTATAACGGTATTACCTTCCTTACAAGCTTTCATTTTAATCTTTTCTCTACTACCTGATGAATACTTAATCGCATTCGATAGTATTTGTCCGATTAAAAATTGTAACCATTTCACATCACTTTCTACAGTAATGTCCTTATCAATTTCAAGCTCTGGATATACAAAATTCCGTATAAAGAATCGTTTATGTTCATGTACCGAATCATTCACTATTTTATGTAGTTGTACCCTTTCTACATAAAAGTCTTGTGTAAACGCTTCTAAACGTGCGACATACAGAGCCATTTCTAATCCCTTTTTTAATCGATCAGTTTCCTCATTTATACTTTCAAAACGTGAATCTACTTCATCCTGTGTAATTAATTCTATTACAGATAAAGGTGTTTTCATTTGATGGATCCACTGATTCATAAAGGTTAAATGGTCATTATTTTTTCTCTCTTGCATTTGCAGCTGATTTTGATAATGTCTATATTGCACCTCAAGTAGTTCTTGAAGAGCAGCCGATACAGCTGCAAAATCAGATTTTTGAACAGATTCATCCAAAGATTGCATCGGGTTTGCTAGGCGCTCATAAAAAGAACGATGTGTAAAATAACGAAACACTAAATAACTTCCCATAAAGAAAACACCTAGAAACATTGCATATAACGCCGTTGTAATATGATTATGCCCATCAAACCAATATACGAGAAATATAGCTAGTAGTTGAATTATGGTAAAGCAAATAAGTGGTATATGATCACGTATAAACAACCTTATCATTTTTCTATACCATTATCCCAAGTAATATGAAATCTATATCCAACACTACGAATCGTTTCAATCGCACCTTCTATATGCAACGTTTGTAACTTTTTACGCACACGTGTTGTATTTACACTTAATGTATTATCATCAACATAAGATTCACTATCCCATAATTTATTAAGTAACACTTCTCTACTCACAACACGCGGATAATTTTTCATTAATGTCTCTAATAAAATAGCTTCGTTTCTCGTTATATCAATCTCGTCATTTCTAAGTTTCAATACAAGTCTTTCGGGATATAAACAAAGACCTTGTTGTTCAATCATTCGTTCTTCTAATTTCGGTGCATAATCTCCATATGCACGTCTTAAATGACTACGAATTTTCGCCACTACAACTTCATAATGAAAAGGTTTCGGAATAAAATCATCACCACCGTTTTCTAACGCCATCACTTGATCCATCGTGCCTTCACGGGCCGAAATGAATAATATCGGACATGTTGAAACTCCGCGAATTTGACGACACCAAAAGTACCCATCAAAACTCGGTAAATTAATATCTAATAAAACTAACTCTGGTTGTTCTTCTAAAAAAATGTTTAATACATTTTGAAAATCCGATACAATAACTCCTTGATAACCATATTTCGCAACATGTGTTGATAATAGTTCTGCAATTTTCATATCGTCTTCTACAATCATAATTTTGACCATTATTGAACTCCTTTTTAATCCACAATCTCAAATATACTTATATAAAATAAATACTACCTCTTTTCACAAAATCCGTAAATTAAAAAAAGGATGCTTTTATACAAAAGTATCCTTTTTCGTCCCTTATCTATTTAATATGAAATTTACTAAAAGTAAATCCTAGTTTCTCCACATAATCCATTCCTAGTTCCATACGCGCCGTTTTCAGCGGATCCACAACTTGGCAAACTTTTAAATTACCTGCTGCCGATAATAAAAGCGTTGCATCAGCTTTAGACATTGCTAATTCTTCATGTAAAAATGTCACCATATTACGTACAGCACGATTTGCTGCATCATCTAACAATTTCTCTGAAGCAATCGTCATTATTTTTTCTTTTTGAATAGCCATTGGTAATGGCCATTGTTTTCCTTTTATCGTTTGAACTGTTACAGTTACCTCACCAGCAACCTCTACACCACTAACACCAATTTCCCCATCACCCATTGCTGCGTGTAAATCACCTAACGCTAATAGTGCCCCTGGGACATTAACTGGTAGTAGTAATATTGTTCCTTCTTTAATTTCTTTACAGTCCATATTCCCGCCATGATCATGCGGTGTGCCACATGAAATGCTCTCTTCTTTCGGCGCAGTACCAATTACCCCAATCATTGGATTAATCGGGATTTGTAGTTCACTTGAAAACAAAACATATTCATTATGTATTTGGACGATTTTTACTGTATTTTCATTTAACTCATCACCCATTACACCAAGATTCGCACCTGTAGTTAAAACACCCTGCTCTGCAATATTAATTTTTTCAATCGTTACGACTAATATATCGCCTGGTTCTGCTCCTTTAACATATACAGGCCCAGTCGCTGGATTAATTCGGTTCCAATCTAATTCTTGAAACACGACATCTTCAGAATCAATTTGGTTTTCAAAACAGTCGTACGTTTCAAACACAAGCCTACTCCCATTCTCTACCTCCATACACGGCTTATTTTCTGGTGACATTGCGTAAATGATATCATCTTTATGAATTCGATACATAATACCTCTCCCTTTTATATTTATCTACTATTACTAATTAGCTTTTTTTTATACAAGCTCCTCTTAAAATTAAATGTTATTTTTATGTAAAAAAGCACGCAGATTGTTTTATAACATACACTCTTTACTATAACAGAAAGGTGGTATCACTATGCCCCTTATTCCATACAACGAAAGTGATGTTGATTTACTAGCTCGTTTAATTCGTGCTGAAGCTGAAGGCGAAGGTCGCCAAGGTGAGGAGCTTGTTGGATGCGTTGTCGTAAATCGTGTATTTTGTGATTGCTTAGATTTTAAACAACTCCGGTCTGTACGTGATGCAGTATACCAAAGCCCCGGCGGATTCGAAGCAGTGCAATACGGGTATTTTTATCAACGCGCTCGTAATTCAGAAAAAGAAATTGCAAGAAAAGTTTTACAAGGTCAATGGCGCTGGCCTGCACGATGGGCTCTTTGGTATTTCCGTCCAGTTGGAGCTTGTCCACCTGAATGGTATGACCAGCCATTTGTAGGACAGTTTAAAAGCCATTGTTTTTATGAACCAAGTGGTGATGAATGTCCGAAAATGTATTCACGATAGTAAAATTTGCAACGCAAGTACTTAGAAAGTTTGGTACTTGCGTTGCTTATAACTGTGCTTTAGAAATCTAATAGTGTGATGAATCTTTCTATGCCGACCACATGTATTAATAATGGTATACGAGGACCATTTGATTGATTCATAATGAGCTTATATATAATAGTGAATAATTGTTTTTGATTTTCTTTCATTATTTTTTTATTTTCATGATGACAAATCGCATATAATTGCTCCATTAAGTTAGAGTAATCTTTATTAGAACGAAGTATTTTACAAACTTCTACTAGCCATTCTTTCTGCCTTTCATCTAATGTGTAGTAAAACTCTGCATTTTTCTCCTGATTTACCGCGATTAATTTTTCAGATTGAAAGTTTCTTATCCAATACTCTGCGCGATTACTTATCGCTCTCATTTCATCTAATGCATAGCTCCTATCTATTTTCTTTAATATCCCCTGTAAAATAGTTGAATCAAAATTTAATAATGGTAACGTTCCTGCTACTTGATTAAATTTCGGATATTCTTTAAACTCGCTATCAACTTTAGAGATTTTAATTGCATTAAATAAATCTTCATTTTTGAGCGTTTTATTTTCATAACTATCTTTCAATCGTTCATACTCTGTATAATTACGAATCACATCTTCATCCAACCCAATATGAAAAGCAGCGCCTGGTTTGTATTTTGCAAACATAAAGAGAATTACTTCTGGTATATACACTTTCAATATATCGCTTGGTGTAATACTATTCCCTGAAGAACTAGACATTTTTTCATGATTCCCTTTAATACCAATGAAATCGTAAGCAACGTAATGAGGCGCTTCTCGATTGAATATTTTCCTTGCAATTTCTTTTGATACATTATAACTACCCGTTTCTGATGAATGATCTCTACCGCCCGGTTCAAAAACAACATCCTCTATCATCCATCTCATCGGCCAATCGATTTTCCAATTCAATTTCATTTTTTTTGTATTTAATACGGATAACTCTTTTTCATTTCCGCATTCACATTCATACCGGACTGTTTTTAATACTTCATTAAAATGTGTAATAGTTGTTGTATCTTTTCCGCACCTCTCACAATATAATGTAGCTGGATAAAAGCTCTCTCGCTCTTCTTCACTACACTCTCCAGTTTTAAAATCCATTAAAATATCATATATTTCTTTTCGTTTATACAAAGCCTCTAAAATATTATCATTATACCTTCCACTTCTATATTCATCATGTTGATAAATAAATTCTACTTCAATTCCAAATGCTTGAAGCGATTTTTCAAACTCTTTTTCAAAATGCTCCGCATACGAGTTATGACATCCATACGGATCTGGAATATCACAGTATGGCATACCAATATACTTTGCAAAAGATGGATCAATATTTTTTGGAACTTTTCTAAACCTATCATAATCATCCCACGAAAATATAAAACGAGTCTTTTTCCCTAAATCTTGAAGTGCTCTTACTACGAAATAAGTCGTTACGATTTCACGAAAGTTCCCAATATGAACAGAACCTGACGGACTAATTCCAGATGCACAAACAAACATTTCTTTATTTGGATGTTTCCTAATTAATTCATGTGCTACTTCATACGCCCAATGCATATATTACTCACCTCAATTATTTTTCGTTTCTCATTTCCAGTTTTATGCAACAAAAAAACTCCCACCCCCAAGATTATTCATCTTGAGGACGAGAGTTGTTAGCTTCGCGGTACCACCTCAGTTTGTTAATATGTCACCATATTAACCTCTTCAGGTACGGCAAAATATGCTTATACCCTATCTCTATAACGGGAGAACCCGTCGCACCATCCCTAAATAAATTAGTTCCTTGCGCAGCTCCAAGTCTTTTTTCATTAAGATGTATACCGCTCTTTCTCAGCTACCAGAGCTCTCTGTACGTATTCTTTCTTAACTACTCTTCTCTTCTATGCCTTAAATATTAGTTTTTTAATATGATAATTTATAACACTTTTATTGTCAAACTTTTCCGAATCGAAATCGTAAAATTATCTAAAAAAATTCTTTATCGCTTCTAATTGAATTTTGTGGCTACACTCATCACAACAATATGCCCCTTTTGGTTTCTCTTTAAATCGCTTATATTTTTCACTACCTTCGTAAACACGAAATATATTCTTACAAGAAAAGCAAACAATCTCATAAAACATCATATGCATTTTCCTCTCCGTGTTTATAAACCTTTTAATCACTTGAGAAGATTAGTTTTCTAGAGCACAAATCATAATATCCTCTGACTAAAAGGTTTACCTCTATTCTTATCGAATTATATTAATATCTTATAACGCGAGGTGAACATCTTGTTCAGTAATATAGACTTAGTTTTAAATGTTAAAGCAAGTTTAGCTGAAGGACCATGTTGGAATGAAAAAAAGCAACTTTTATATTGGGTTGATATTATGGAGAAAAAATTATGCATATATAATCCTACTACCAATACGAACCGAGTAATCGCTCTCAATCAACAAATTGGCTGTGTTGTTCCATATTTAGAGAACATATTACTCTTAGCTATGGAAAACGGCTTTTATTCTATTAATGTAAATACAGAAAAACTGACACATATTTTTGACCCCGAACCTCATTTAATAGAAAATCGTTTTAATGATGGAAAATGTGATCCAGCTGGTCGTTTCTGGGCAGGTACTACAGATACATACGGTATGAATGCTGCAGGTTCCTTATATTGTTTACATAATAATTTGAGTGTAAAGAAAAAAGTTTCACATGTAAATACTTCAAACGGAATCGCTTGGTCACCTGATCATACATACCTTTACTTTATAGATACACCTACTAAAAAAGTGGTTCGCTATCAATATAATATACGTACTGGAGACATTCATAATCCAAGTGATGTAATCATTTTCTCTGAAAATGATGGTCTACCTGATGGTATGACAATTGACGAAGAAGGTTGTTTATGGATTGCACATTGGGGAGGTTCAAAAATAACTAGATGGAATCCCTCTAATGGAGAACAAATATTAAGTATTCCAATTCCTGCGTTATATGTAACATCATGTACATTTGGTGGGCCTAACTTAACTGATTTATATGTTACAACAGCCAGAACAAGAATGACGGATGACGAATTAAAAGAGTATCCACATGCTGGTGGTATTTTTCGAATTCAAACAAATGTTAAAGGCTGCCCCACCTATTCATTTTGTAATAAAAATATTGGAGCTGAAACAATATGAACCGTATCGATTACATAAGACAAGAAGAAAAGAACTATCACGATCTTTGCTATGAACAATATAAACTATTTGAAACTGGATCTTGGCTTCACAAGCCGGTTAAAACAGTTATGGATTTAATGGACTACTTTGAAGAGAAAAACAAATTACAAGTGCTTGACCTTGGCTCTGGCGTCGGTAGAAATAGCATTCCAATTGCACAAAAGATTAAAAATGCTAGCGGAACTGTTACATGTATTGATTTACTTGATTCCGCTTTAACAAAGCTACAAATTTATAGCAAAGAACATGACGTATTCGAGGTTATAAAAACAGAAGAAGCAGCAATTGAAAACTATCATATTAGACCTAATACTTATGACTATATCGTTGCAGTATCAAGTTTAGAGCATGTCAGATCAGAAGAAGATTTTAAAAATGTACTCCACTCTATGAAAAGAGGTACAAAAAACGGTGGTATTAATTGTTTAATTATTAACTCTAACATACAAGAAATTGATTCAATAACGAATGAAGAATTAGAAGCTTTAATTGAAATTAATCTTTCAACCGAAGAAATGATAAGTACTTTAAAAAGCATTTATAAAGAATGGAAAGAACTAAAAGTTGAAATAAAAGAATTAGCTTATGATATTGTTCGAAATGAAAGACACATTCAATTAAAAACAAATGCCATTACGTTTGTCGTTCAGAAATAATACTATAAAAAGTAAGGATATTTCCTCATATATTCATAGGAATACCCTTACCTTTTATTTTCATAAAATTATTTTGTTATTAGTTTTCGCATCATCTAAAATATACTTTTCATTCGAAATACTACTCAGCTATTAATTGAATTCATTAACTGGAAGAAATATTCTGCTTCATGAGTCTCATTCAATTTATACCATGAATGAAGTGTATCCGGCGCAAATACATCTAATTTTTTCAGTACTTCCATTGCAAATTCTAGAGGCGCTACACCCGATGCAGTAATAAGATTTTCACTGGTTGCTACAGGTCCCATTTCATAAAAATTTTCTCCATTATAATTAGGACAAACCATCTTCATATAATCTAAACTATTACTTGTATGCTTTCTAGAATTTAAGTAACCGTAATTTGCAAGACCTATAGTTGCACCGCAAATTGCCGCTACAATTGTACCAAGTTTTAAAGCTTCACCAATTGTTTTCAAAATAGGTTTATGTATTTCTTCACTCCAAGTATTCCCTCCAGGTAAAATTAATAGATCGTTACTCTCAAGGATACATTCATCTAGGGAAATATCCGGCTTTATATTCAAGCCCCCCATTGAAATAACCATTTCTTTATTTATTCCAACTGTTACTACTTTAAAAGGCGCTACATCTTTTTTGAAATATCTCCCTGTATTAAGTTCAGCAATTAAATGTCCGTACTCCCAATCAGACATCGTGTCAAATACATATAGATAGGCTTTTCTTGTTTGCATTCAATAACACTCCATTCATATGCTACACTCTTAATTAAAACAAGTGTTCTTTTCAGTTTAACATTTTATGCAATATTTATGGTGTAAAATTCCAAATAAAAGAGCACTTGTTTCCGCAAGTGCTCTTTTCAGGGATTTTGAGATAACCTATTAACGAAAGTTAAGGTTACTTAAAGTTAAGAGGTATTTATACTATATGCTTGTCCTTTTTATTTGTGCATGATCAATATATAAACATCTTTAGAAATATTTAAAAACTTTTATTTATAGTTCCTTCTGGCATTTTATCATTAAGAAATTGATTGAAGGTTTATTTTCCATGTGCTTATTTGGTTCATCAATTTCGGAAACTTGTACTAGTCCATATTTATTAAAATCTCGTTTTATAGATTCAGAATTATAGAAGAACATTTTTACTCCTTCCATTATTTCGAAATAGTCTTTATCCAACTGTTTTCCCTTGCCAAACATTGGAGCTTTTTGAGAAACAGTTGTGAAAACCATATATCCACCTGGTTTTAGCTGATTATAACAATCTTTAATAAATTGCTCTCTTTCCTGCTTATTCAACAAATGCAAAAGTGCATGACTATATATACCATCATACAGTTTGTTATTAAAAGGCATCTCATTTACCGAACCGTGATAAATGCTAATATCTTCTAGTCCATGTTGCTTTGCTAAATCAATGGCTGTTTTTGAAATTTCAATACCTGTTACATTTATACCATTATCGATAAAAACCTTTGCATTCCTTCCATATCCAATACCTGGAACTAATATATCCTTAACATTCTTTTCAAGAAAAAAATCTTTTGTCAAAATTGCAGATTCTGTAGGTTCAAATCCCCACATCGTTTGTTTTTCAATAAAACTTGATTCCCAAAATTCCATTATGTATCTATCTCCTTATTTTCAATCCATTTTTAGTATCAAATTAAAAGCATTTTTGTATTTGCTATACAGTTTTTTCTTCTACTCATACCACTTACCTTAGTCATCGTAGCTCCATTGAATATAGCATAATAATAAGCCTATATCTAATATAAAGATTGGTTAAAAATCTACCCTATTTTATTAATCCTTACGTTTATAGAAAATAAAAAGACAGCCAATATTTTTATTGTAGTATTGGCTGTTTCTCATGAGAAATTATCTTTTTATATTGTACCGATCTAATACTTTTTCTAACATTTCTAAAGTTATTGGTTGTGCTTCTTTTATTAATTGATAACCAATACGCCCATTCGGTTCCGCTGTAACTTGCTGTAAACTCTTTACGTCATGAATCCCTTTTTCTCTTAATTGCATATAAAGTTGTTGTTCCGACATTTTTGCCTGCATCAAATTCTCTTTTGCAATCTCTCCGTTTTCAACAATTATAATGCTACTTCCATTTAGGAATTGTTCCACCTTCCTTGATTTCAATTCAAAGAAATGAATGATAAGTAATATGCTTGCAAATATGATAGCCGCGAATATAGATGGGACTACTTTTCTACTTAATACAGGTTCTACAATAATACGGCCAATTGATACAACTATAATGATTTCAGCTCTTGTCATTTGGCTGGCAGATGTACTACCTGTCATTTTCAAAACAATTATTCCAGTAAAAGTTAATATAATACTTTCCAAAATTATATTCATAACTACCCAATCCTTTAATGGTGTATTTTACTATCATTCCCATTAAAGGTGTGTTTTACTTACCTATCAAATTGTTAAACCCTTCAGACCATGATGGAAATAAAGGTGTCCATCCATACTCTTTACGTGCCTTATTATTGGAAGCTCCTCTTTCCCAACTATTTTTCCCATCTTGAACTTTAGGCTTAGGTGCCCCTATCGCTGCTGCATATATTGGTAACCATTCTTTACTAGTTGCTGGATAATTATCTACAATATTTACGATTCCTGAAGGCCAATTAAGGGCTAGCATAGTAGCTCTTGCAGCATCTTCAACATGTATAAACGAGCTTATCCCGTCTGATGCGATAATTTCATTATTACGAACTTGATTTGCTATTAATCCGTTTTCCGCATACCATGTTCCTGGTCCGTATAATGTGCCGTAACGAAGTATAACCGATTCAGGTAACTCAGTAACAGCTTCTTCTAATTTCAATATGCCATTAACAGTGACTTGCCGAGGAATAGAAGCAGTAATATGTAGTGAGTCTTTTTCAGTCGCAAATGTATCCCCTGGTTCATACGCCCATGAAATACTTTGAGCGATTATTTTCTGTACCCCTACATTTTTAGCGGCATCGACAAGGTTACGAGTGCCTTTCGTTCTAATTTTTGCATTATTCTCAAAATCCCATGAAGACAATGACGTTAATTGATGAATAACTACATCGGGATTTGTTTCTTCTAATACAGAAAACACAGCCTTTCTATTAAATACATCAGCTATTACTGGTATGGCACCAATCTTTTTCATTGCTTCTACTTGCGAAGTATTACGGATCATCGCAAACACCGTATGCCCTTTTTTTATTAACATTGGCAATAAAGAACGTCCTATTACACCAGTTGCACCTGCTACAAATATTTTCATATATGTTCCTCCTCATTTAGTAATCATAAATGTGACGAAACATTTGTGAGGTATGTGACAAATATTTGCTCATTTTTTTCGTTATTCATATGAAACATATACTTTTAATGGTTTAATTATCCCTAAACTCAATTCATCAAAGCATTCTATGAGTGAAGTATAATGTATTTCATATTGAAAGATTTCTTCTATAAATGGTGTTTGTGCTATTTCTTTAAAAAACCAATCTGCATGCTTTTGATAATCGTATCCGTCACTTGATCCAATGATTTGCAATTCTTTCTGATAAAAGTTAGCAATTAATGTTAGTTCTTCTATATTACCATCAGACAGTATACATATTTCACCATTAGTTTTAAGAGCTTTTTGCAAAGTATGGAACCCACTATTTGTAGCAGAACATTCGAAACCATAATTATATGTTTCTATTATTTTCTCTTCTGAATCATATATGTTTTTCGCACCAAAATTCTTTGCGAAATCTCTTCTATTTTTATTAGGCTCAACAACATCCACGTGCTCAACGCCTACATAGTATTTTAAGAAATAACAAGCGAGTAAACCAATAACTCCCATTCCAGTTATAAGTACTTTTTCATCCTGTCGCGGGTTTAGTTTCAATACTCCTTTAGCGGCATCACACGAAAGAATAGATAATAAAGCAACTTTAGGTTGTATAGAACTAGGCACTCGAATTACTTTATAACCCTTAACTATCCCTATCGTTTCATGTCCATAAAAAGAAACTACTTTATCGCCTACGTTTACATGTGTTACTTTATTACCAACTTGAATCACTTCACCATAACTTTCATATCCAGTTTTTCTTGGATAAAAAGGATTCGAATCTGTAACATCGGGTCCATTATACTGTGGTAACTCGGCCCCAATGCTTATCGCCCCTGCGATTGTTTTAACGATAATTTCATCATCCTGTATGTCCTTAATTTCATTTATTTTCCACTTAAGTTGTTTCTTTATATCCCAAATAGATAACAGTAAACTAGATTGAATGATTAGTATTTACGATTCAGCTAAGTGTTTAATAAAATAAGTAATTGCCCAAATTAATGTCGCAAATTGAGTGACAAAATACATTGTCCATTCAAAGCCAGTCAATTTTCTCTCTCGTTTAACCTTCTTTAAGTATCTGTAAAATATGAATGTACTTAAAAACATAAGTAACAATGATAATTGCTGTAGATTATCGACTATACGTACCGCCATAGACTCGATCTCCCTCCTATTCAAAATAAAAATTATAATTTAATGATACCATCTACCAGTAAAATATTACCATTAGTTTAGCGGAATTAAAAAATATATACGACTATGTGGAAATAAACAATTTCCTAATCATAATTTTATAATTTACCTATTAACGTTGAATTCTCAGCAGTTCATACTCAATCCAATCATTTTATTATTTATTGAACTTACTGATTAAAAAAGTATTTTAATACCTATATCACTTACCATTATTTAGGTAATTAATGTACTATTATATATTTATAATTAACAAATAATAAGAAAGAAGGGGTTGTTGTGGAAACAAAGATTTTGGAAACAGAGAAAAAAATTGATTCGAAATCTCTTTTGGCTTTTGGTTTATTAATTACTACCGGGATTGTATATCAAATTTTTGCGGTTTATCTAGGGGCGAATCTACCCCAATTGTTAGGAATACTTCTTGAAGCTTTATGGAACCTTGTATTATGTGGAATTATAGGATACTATTTTTTAGGAAAAATATCATTAGAGCAATTTAAACATTTTCGTTTTAAAACTTTACTTTTGGGTGTGCCTTTAACTATTATCGTAGGTATGGGTTCCAGTTTAATATTCAGTTACATTTTTGAACCTGCAACTAAAAATTCTGTTGCTGAAGTAATAAGTATTTATATGATTTTATTCCGTATACCATTTATGTTAATGGGTGAAGAATTGATTTGTACTAATGTAATTATTGCATTACAAAAATTAGGATTGAAATTTAGTACAGCATCCGTAATATGTAGTTTATTGTTCGCTTTATGGCATATTCCAGCTTACGGTTTTGTGCCAATGCAATTATTAATAACTATAATCCCAGTTAGATTAGCACTAAATTATATATGGAAAAATTCAAAAAGTGTTTGGGTAAGTTGGATTTGCCACTTTATTTTTGATTGTATTTCATTTTTACCAATGCTTTTCAAATAACTATTTTAATATTTAAGAGAGCTTCATTATTTATGTACAGTATAAAAAATAGAGCACTCGGCTCTAGAGTGCTCTTAAAAATATTAATTTTGATTCAAAACATTCTCCTCAAAATAATTACCCCCAATATTTCGTTCATTTTCTAACGCTACTACTGTTTTTCCAGCGTATCTGTTGCCCCGGTCACAACTGTTACTTCCCTTTGTAATGGTTTCATTTTATCCAGCCTCATTTTTATAATTCAACTGTATAACTTTTGGTATATGTTCTCTTTCATATTTCCTTGTGTAGATTGTTTTATTTGGAGTAATTATTTGCAACGAAATGTCACCACAAACACCATCTGCAATTTCAAATTCATCTTTTCATGTGAAATACTATGCATCTTATTTTTAATCTACGATAATACCTTTTGAATACTTAATAATTGCTATGAATTAATCATCTTCTTTATAATATTTCGTAACTACCAACGCTCCAATTACTATAGCAATAGCTACAAACAAGGTTATTATTTTTCGTCTCACAATAAACCTTCCTATACGTATTATTCTTTTTTAAATTGAAAATCTAAACGCCCTGATTGCTTGATTTCCTCAATTACTTTGCGAATACCTTCTTCAATCTTATCTTCTTTTACATTCGAAACATTTAACTTTAACAGTTTTTCTTTAGGAAAATTCCTCATATAATTCTTATCAATAGTATCGACACTTATTTGAATGTCACCTAATTTTTGTATAAGTGTGTCTGTAACTATGTTTTTCTGCATCTCTAAACAAGTGTGTATTCCAAATGTGTTTTGTCTATTATATGTAAATAATGATGGATTTTCATTTTGCACTTTTTCTAATGTTTTTGCTAGTTTTATTGATCTATTGTAGTAGGAAGAATTAATTTTACTTTTATGACGTTCAAACATACCGCTCTTTATATAAATTTCTAAAGCCGCTTGAGAAATCATCGGACTATCAATATCTAGTATCTTTTTGTATGTATAGAAAGCATTTGCAATGGATGGTGGGATGACTGCAACTCCAACCCGTAAACCTGGAAAAATAATCTTCGAATAACTTTTCAAATATATGACATGACTACAATTATCCAAGCTATATAACGGATCTGCTTTTGAATCAGTTTCTAAATCTGCTAAATAATCATCTTCCACTATAAATACATTGTATTTCTTAGCCAATAGTGCAATTTTTTCTTTCCCATCTTTAGAATAAGAAGTTCCAAGCGGATGATGATATCTCGGTATCGTATAAAAGAATTTTATTTTTCCAGTTTGAAAAATTTGCTCCAATTCATTCAAATCGATACCTTCATTCGAACGTTTAATACCGATTACAGGAACTTTATTTATTTCTAGATAATCAATATATAGATGATATGTTGGCTGTTCAATTAATATGGTTTCATTTCCATTCGGAAATGGTATAGAAGTTAATATAGCAAGTGCCTGCTGAACACCTGATGTTATAAAAATATTTTCTTCTTTTGTAAAGACTTGATAATTTTCTAATTGTTTTTGAATAACTGGTATTAAAGATGGTAACCCTTTCGGCGTTCCATATACAAATAAATCATTTTTATACGTATCAATAGCCTTATTAATACAATGTTGAAAATCTAAATACGGAAAAACATCTGGATCTGGTGCTGAGGAAGCAAAATCAATTATCTCGTTATTTTCTATAGTATTCTCTGATTTTTTAACAACGTAGTATCCACTTTGAGGGACAGAATATATAATGTGACGCTTTTCTAATTCATGAAGCGCACGTATAACTGTTGCCTTATTACATTCATATTGCGTAACGAGTGACCGTATAGACGGTAATTTCTTTCCTTCTTTTATATCTCCATTTTGAATCTTATTTTCAATGTCATTTAAAATATGTAAATACTTATACATATTACACCTCCTCCAGCAATTCTATATTTGATTCCATCGGTTTTCTATTCATATAGCATTCATTCCTCAATTAGTTAATTTTCCGATCATCTATATCGTAAATCCCAATAGCATATGAATCATTTTCAATCCATTTCTTTACTGCTTCTGTTTTAAGTACACCTTCAACTTCTTTTTCTATTTTCTGTCCAAGTTCTCTCGCCCCTACTTCATCATCGCTAATCTTAGTTTTTATATCTATGGTAACAGGTTGATTCTTTTTATAATTTATTTGCTGAATACCAAACCCTTCATATCCATTTTTTCTGAATACGTCATCAAATATCTGTCCAAAAACTAACTCCCATCTATGTTCTGCATTTACAATCTCCTTGTTTCTTTGAGATACATTTACTTTATAGGACATAACGCCTTGAATTTGCAATCTTTTATTAATTTCTTTTTTTATTTCGTTAGCATTTTCGCTATCAGCAATCTCTAAATCTACTATCCTTTCTTTTTCATCTCTTATAGCAGCACTAAAAAAAGATTCCTCCTTTACCGCGGCTGTAGCAATATCCATCACTATAGACTCTTCACTTTTAGCATCTTCAATGTCATTCTCACAGGCACATAATAAAGCAAGTGGAAATAATAATACAAGTAACTTCTTTCCCTTTCTCATGTAGCACCCCTCCATATATTTTCATTTACGATAAACTTTTTACTTTGACATATAAATACCTTCTTTAATTATTAAATTTAACATTATTTCACATTTCTCCCACTTAACAAAGGAATTACAATTAATAAATAGAATATCTCTATGAATAAATAAAAAGTGAGGGATATATAATGCAACGTGTAAATACGATTGATATTAGTAATGTACTACAATTGGAAAAAACTCTTTCGACTTTATTAAATAAAATGATTTCTTCAAAACTAGACCTTGAAAATTGGTTAAAAGAGCAGTCAAAAGTAATTTGGGACATCGAAGAACAAGTAAGATCACATTACATCGCCTTTCAATGTAATACGGATGATGAAGAAATAAAGGATACTTTTGAACATGATCAACAATTTGTAAAGCCACTTTTAAAGCGGTACCAAAATTTATTGGATAATAAATATTTAGAGTCACCTTTTCGAATGGAATTAGATTCTAACGTATATGGTTTATTAGATACAAAAATAAAAAACGCTCAAAAGTTATTTTGTGAGGAAAATATCGAATTAGAAATAAAGGAAGACAAATTAATCACAGAGTACTTTGAAATCACTGGAGGATTAAGTGGAATTTGGGACGGAGAAGAAAAAACGATAACAGAATTACAATCCTATTTACAAGATTCGAATCGTGACACCCGTAAAAAGGCAAAAACCATTATTTCTGAAAAATTTTTATCTGTTGAAAAAGAACTCCAAAACATATTAAATCAATTAATTGAAATTCGCCATCAAAAGGCAAAAAATATTCAACTAGATAATTATCGTGATTATATGTTCAAAAAATACGAGCGTTTTGATTATACAGCGAAAGACTGCTATGAACTAGCTGAATCCATACGTAAGTATGTTGTGCCTCTTAAAGATAAAATATTGCTAGAGAAAAAAGAGAAACTGCAAGTGGATACGCTTCATCTATGGGATGTATCAGCTGTAACTCCAGATCAAAAAGTACTTAAACCTATTACAAATGAAAATGATTTAATTGAAAAGAGCACTCATATCTTTAATAAACTAGATGTTGAATTTTCAGCACTTTTAAACCGAATGTATAAACACAATTGTCTTGATTTAACAAGCCGCAAAGGAAAAGCAGCTGGTGGCTTTTGTGAGTACTTACCAGCTTCACAATTATCTTATATTTTTATGAACTTAAATTATACACAAGATGATATTGTCACTTTTATACATGAAATGGGTCATAGTATTCATAACGAACTCATAAAACCATTAAAATTACGACAGTATATAGAAATTCCAGCTGAAACAGCTGAACTAGCCAGTATGACAATGGAGTTATTCTCGCTTAATTATTGGGATACCTTCTATACAGACAAAAAAGATTTAAAACAAGCAAAAATTAACTTCTTTAAAGATGTTATTTCATATTTACCTGTTATGCTTATTGTCGATCAATTTCAACACTGGCTGTATGAAAATCCAAGTCATACTTCTGAAGAAAGAAATGAAAAATACTTACAACTTCAAAAACATTATCAGTCTAGCGTCATACATATTGATGGCTACGAAAACTGGATAGCAACGAGTTGGTTACCTGTACTCCATATTTTTGAAGTACCATTTTATTATATTGAATATGCGATCGCCCAACTTGGTGCATTACAAATGTATAAACAATATAAAGAGGATCCTAAGCAAGCGCTAGAAAATTATAAAAAGGCATTATCACTAGGAAGCTCGCAATCTATAAAAGAAGTGTATGATGCAGCCGGTATTCGTTTTGATTTTTCTGGTGAAACAATTAAAGAACTAATGCTATTTGTAGAAAAAGAATTAGAATTACTTGAACAATTATAAGAAGAAAGCTGCACCTATATTTTTGGTGTAGCTTTCTTCTTTATTTTATTAATCAGCTCTATGTACTGAGTATCTCCATAACCGATTGTTGGAAAAAGATAAAACAACTTTATTAATAACTCACGTGTTGATAAATCTTTATTTTTAGAGATGAATTTCATTACTGCATTATCTTCTGTTAACATTTCTAAAAATAAGTCTATAGCCTGATACATTACAGGTGGTACCTTATGAGAGGTCTTTTTATGGTTTACTAATACTTCATTGTATATAGAAGAATAATTCCCCAATTCAAGTTCAATTTGATTTACTTTAAATTCATCCTCTCTAAAGCTATTTAAGTATACCTTCCCTTCATAAGCAGACTGTTCAAGGTGAGAAAGTATGGTAAGTAGGTTCATTTGGCAAAACATATCTTCACCAAACCATAGAACAATACATTTATACTTTTTCGTAAAAAGGTTTTCTAACGGATCTATAACCTTTTTTATATAACTTTCTACTGAACTGTTATGTGCTTTCGCTCTTGTTTTAATAAACTCTTCATTAAAAACTTGAGTAGTAGCCGAGTTCACACACATTGCCTCATTAAATGGGGCATAATCAGAATCACCCATTAGCTTTTCGTTTTTAAATTCTTCATACATAACTTGACCATTTAATATGTTAAGTACCTCTTTATCAAATAGCTCACTCTTCCTATCTCGTAACTGTTCAACCTCTATTTTTCTAGAAATATTCATTTTAAACGCCCCTTCTTTATTTAAATTTAGTTTAACAAATGATTGAATAGGCATTTTGTTAAGTTGGTATTCTCTTGGATTCATTCCAAAAACATTTTTGAAAGCTCTACTATAAGCCTCTTGGGAAGAGTAATCGTAATCCAACGCTACCTCAATTATCTTCCTACCATTCTTTAAATCTTCCGTAGATAAATACAACCTTCTAAGAAGAATATAACGTCTAATACTGAAACCCGTTACTTGATGAAATTTAAAAGAGCAATAATACGGAGAATACCCCATGTAACGAGATAATTCATCTAATGAAAATCTCTTTTTTAAATTGCTCTCAATCCAATTAATCATCTGCTGTATATGTTCATTCATTTCCTTCACTCCTTATTTAAAATTATAGGAGAAGTGCGTTTCTTTCTTTTGATATTTCTTGTGTTTTATAACATGAGCCTTTCTCTAAAGTCTTTATAATCTATATATAAGTATTAATTTTATATTTTTTCATACCTTCTATTCATTTTTCAATTTAGCGTTAATGGGTATGTTGGCAACACCTTACTAATTATTAAAGGTCAATTTACATCATATTTCATTTTAAAGGATTTCAAAAATTAAACACGAATTTTATAAAATAAAATTCTTTTGATTCCCAAGTTAAAAAATTAAGGTTTGGAAAGGACGTTTCAATGAACAAGCTAGAAAAAGAAATACTTCAATTCATAAATGAACAGTATCCGTTGAATTTTATTAACATTAAGCCAATAACAAATGAGATGTATGAATGTCTTACAGAACAAGGTACATACTTCAGTAGAATTACAAACTACAAAACATATGAAGAACAGATAGAAGAAGTTACATATACGAATTTTTTATATCAAAATGGTTTAAGTGTTCCACCAATAATCCCTTCATTACAAGGGAATTTTGTAGAAAAATTCACATTAGACAAGGAGCTTTTTGCTGTATTATATAAAGCTGCTCCTGGTATACATTTACCAAGGTGCGAATGGAATTCTAATATATTTAAAAAACTTGGTAAACAAATTGGAAAATTACATCGTATATCTAAAAGCTTTGAAAAGATTAAACCAGTAAAACATATAAACGATTGGTATGAAAATGAAGAATATAATTTTCTTAAATATATCCCTAAAGAAGAAAATACAATAAGAGAAATTGCATCTGACGTTTTAACTTCCATAAAAGAGCTACCAAAATCCTCTTCAAATTACGGCTTAATTCACGGAGATTTATGGTTAGAAAACATTTTAGTCGAAAATAATTCAAACTTAACAATGATAGATTTTCAAGACTGCGAAAAACATTTTTACATATTCGATTTAGCCGTTCCTATTTATAGTGCGATAGAATATTCATTTGCTGGAAATGGGAATATCGTTGACTATGAGTATTCAATTACAAAAGCACTATTTGAAGGCTACCAAGAGGAAAATGAGCTACCAAAAGAGATGATAGACAAGTTTCCATTATTTATTAAATTAAAGGAGATTTTTGAATATAGCTTAATGCATATGTATTGGGATAAAGAAGAATTAGCGGAGGAACAAGTACGGATTATGAACCTTTATAGGATGAAGATCGAAAATAAGAATACCTATATCAATATTTAAGAATGCTGCTGTTTAACTACAAGGAAACTTTAGTTAAACAGCAGCATTTATTAATTAGCTGACAACCTTTTTTATGACTTATAAATACTGATTCAATAATCTTTTCAAATACACTTCATTTTGTGGTGATACTTTTTCAGAAAATCTAGCTGCAATAATAATAGGAGCCCATTGAAAAACTTCATCTCTTGATAAGCCGGTACGACTGCAATATATATGTAAATACATTTCAGCTAATTCTACCGAAGATTGTGAGTACAACAAGTATGTTCGAAATACATCTGCACGAATATCACCTGAACTAGCATCTACCCAGTCTATAACTTTCACTTTCTCTTCCTTACTCAAAATCAAATTAAATGGATGAAAATCTCCATGACATAGTCTAAAATCAAATATAATAGAATCTAATTTTTGTAATATATTCTTCTTTTTGCTTTCATCCAATTTATGTACAGATTTAATTTGACGCTCTAACCTTTCCCTCATTAACTCCATTTCATCTGTATTCACATGTATAGCATGAATCTTTTTTTGCTCATTAACACAAAGACCGATATAACGCTCTGCCTCATTTAAATTATTAAGCAGAAGATCACCAATGTTGTCCCCTTTTACATGTTCCATAATAATTGCCTGTCTATTTTGTATCTTTGTCACTTCAAATACGTTTGAAACTGGCAGCCCGCATGAATAGGCATATTTTTGTTTTTTTGCTTCATTCATAGACTCTGTATCTGGGAGGTAATCTTTAAATAATTTTACAACCTTATCATCAGTTAAATAAATTTCTGCAGTATTCCCTTTTGCAATTGGATTACCTAAAACCACTTCATTTCTCCCCTTAACATAAATTAGAATAACACCTTATACTTCTCTTTAAATTCACTATAATCCTAACTAAAACCTTCTTCACGAATATACAAAAAACTTACAGCTTTCCATCCTTAAATAGAAAGCTGTAAGTTTAATTGTTTAGGAATATCCGAATGAAACTCTGATGTATGCACAATTGAAAATGCATATCCTTGCTCAATAAATGATACTTCATTACGTTTACATTCAAATGGTACACTATTTTTCTTAAAGTTATTTTGGATTCGCTGTAAAAATGCTGAATCCGGTGTTCCGAAAGAAACGTGTACTTTCGGTGGTAAAGCTTTCATTGCGATTGGAATCCAAGGTCTCTGCCACCAAGTCGCGACGATATATGCAGTGCCACCTATAACAAAGTTGAAAATATCCCCATCTTCCATCGTTTTCATATTTAGATTTGATTTCAGCCATTCCGTAAAAATAGGTACACTTTTAACAGGAAGACCAATTTCCCTTACATATAAAATGTTTAAAGGTGACTGCGGTACTAATACATCTTCTTTAACATAACTATGCGCGATAATTTCGAGTAGATTTCCATCTCCGTCTTTAAAGTATAAATTGAATAGATCATTCTCCTCACCAATTATATTTCCATCTTTCCATTTTACAATGAGTAATCCGGACTCTTCAAGCCATCTTGCAGTTTCATGAAATTTTGAATAAGAAATTTCAAAAGCGAAGTGCGCAGGTGCAATTGGCCCATATACTTCTTGAAAACTAATTGTTGTATACGGTGTTACTTCAAATTGAATAAATGATGCAGTTTCTTTTTTTATTGGAAAAGATAATATGTCCTTATAAACTTGTTTTACCCCTTCTATAGAAACCGTTTGTAGTTTTATATCTGAAATATGTGTAATCACGTTACATTCCCCCTCGTTTTTTATTATCTATTCATATTGTATTAAACTTATAAACAGATGAAATCAAACGGAAGGATTGATTTGTGATATAAAAACTACAACTTTAGTATGAATATGTTAGCTTCTTTCATTGTTAGTACAGTAACATTTCAACACAATTATCCTCCATATTTCATTTTTTTGATTAACACTTTACTTATTTTTATTTTTTCAAGTTTCCCCTGCATTGTTTCTATATAAAAAAAGCTGCCTTTCCTTAAACGAAAAGCACCTTTTACAATAAAATACATTAAGATTTTACAGCAATAATCATAAATCTTTTTGAATTAGTACGAATCCCTTTTTCAGAACTATACGTATCAATGAACTTTTGTAAAATAGTAAAATCCTCTTCCTGTCCTCCGAATCTAGGAATAATAGGGGTATGTTTTAATAAGAAAATGAGATCTTCAGACCTACTGTAATAATCAGTAACATCATATTCACGTACTTGCACGAGATCAAATCCTGCACTAATAAGTTCATTCATATACTTTTCTTTTAAAGTACCATCCCGTTCACCTAAGCATTGTCCTCTACCAAATGCTTCTTTCAGGTTTAATTTATCATTCTCACTTACTTGTTGTGTTAAGAAAAATGCACCCTTTTTCATTACTTTCGCTAACTCAGATGCCAGAAACGGGGCATGACAACTTGAAACAATATCAAAATGTGCATGTGGAAATGTTAAAGCTTCAGAACCCATTTGAAGAAACTCAACATTTTGTACACCTGATTTTTTCAAGTTAGAATGTGCCGTTTCAATCATGCCGTTAGAATTATCAATTCCAATCAACAATTTAGCTGATGATGCTATGTTAAGTACATTTTCTCCTCCGCCTGTACCAACATCAAGTAAAATATGTGATGGTTTACACCTTTCTTTTACCTCACTATAAAAGTCCCATGTATCCCCTACAGTTTCACATTTTATTTTGCTAAAATCCCATCCATTTAATCTTCCTACTTTATCATAGAAGCTTTTATACTCTAATTCGTTCATCTTATTACTTCCCCTTTGTAAAAATAAATTAAATATGTATAATAACCTACGACACTCCTTAATTACATATTATAAAATACAAATTATTAAAACAACATTTCCCTTCACACTACAATAAGTTTACATAACATTTTTATGGTTTATCTTTATCTATATATTCTAAATGCCCTCTTCCCCAACTACACATACTATCCAAAACAGTACTGACTGTTTTTCCATGTTCAGTTAAGCTATATTCTACTTTAGGTGGTATTTCTTGATAAATTTCGCGTTCTATTAGTTGATCTTGCTCTAATTCACGTAATTGCTTTGCTAACGTCCCTTGAGATATATCTGGTATTAATCGCTTTAATTCACCAAAACGTTTCGTTCCATCTGTTAGCAAAATAAACAAAATGAGTGGCTTCCATTTCCCACCGATTATTTGTAATGTTGCTATTACCCCTTTTAACTTCGGTTCTTGTAAATCCATTTTTCTCACCTCTCCTCAGATATCATAAAGTGAAACTTTAATCAGTGGGGGTTTTGTCCATCCCACACTGATTATTAGTTGAACCAATCGGGCTTTTACGGGCAGTTGACCTCTTACCTAACTTCCTTGCATTTTCCTAACTTTGAGGTGAGAGTTTTACTGCCCGTTAATGCGGGATAAACCATATTTAGCGATTTTTCCAATTACTTATCCGCGTAAATAGCGATTAGTACGAAATTTACGACTATGTACATATAAAGTGCGTACTTTTCACTTGCTCCCTTTTAGCGAATAATAAAAGCATAGCACAGTTATATTCTAAATTTTTTATTAAAGGAGTGGCTAAAATATGTCTATTACTACATTAAAAAATAGCCGTATTGTTATCATTGGCGGGAGTTCTGGTATTGGATTAGCAACAGCAACACAAGCAATTAAACAAGGCGCACATGTTATTATTGCCGGACGCTCGGAAGAAAAATTAAAAGTTGCTCGAGAAGTAATAAATAACAATCATCTTCAAACTTATATATTGGATAATCAAAATAAAGAGCAATTACAAAATTTTTTCAAGATAGTTGGGAACTTTGATCATTTATTCACACCGGGAGCCTCTTACACACTTGGACCGATTACCTCTACAGAGGAAATTGCTGAAAGTAGCTTCATCGGAAAGTTTTGGCCTCAATATTATGCCGTAAAATATGCAATTCCTTTTCTTTCAAACTCTGGATCGATTGTGTTAATGTCTGGTGCATTTAGTCAAAGACCACTTAAAGGCGCACCTGCCTATGGAGCTTGCAATGGTGCTATTGAAAGTTTAGGGAAAGCTTTAGCTGTGGAATTAGCTCCTATTAGAGTTAATGTGGTTTCTCCTGGAACAATAAAAAGAGAGAATGAACAAAACGAAAATAGACTAGCTGCTTATGAAGCTTATAAATCTCTTTCACTTGTACAACGAGCTGGATATAATGATGAAATTGCACATACTGTCCTATATTTAATGCAAAATAGTTTTACTACGGGTAATGTATTGTTTCCTGATGGAGGATACACATATCATTAAATTATTTAAGACAAAAGCCCCTTATTACGGTGGCTTTTGTTGCTCATTTAAACATTGCTGAAATTTCCAAAAAGATGATTACATTTCTTTAGTACCAACAGGTTGGTTTTTAGATGATTCATTAAAGGAATCCATTACAATCCGCTCATTTTGTACATTTGCAAATAAAATTGTACTAGTAGTTGACGAATCGAATCTAGAAGTAATTTGTCTTGATATTTACGGATAAGTTTACAAAGAAAAAAGGCATATAAATAATGCCTTTTTTCTTTATCATCATTTAACTGGATAACAAACTTCTGTAACCCACTTATTAGGATCCGATTCCATCGCTGGGCTCACATGATAAATATTAAACATCGGGCCTGCTAATTTGTAACCCTCTGTCTCAATCCATTTTGCCGCAGCCTCATTTACAGCTGTCATCTGTTCATAACTTCCATTAACTGTTATAGAAGCTACATTGGTTGATTTCATATTTTTAAATGTAACGTCTTTTGTATTTTCGTGCTTACCTAGAATACTTAGCTGTATTTCTATATCTACATCATTTTCTTTGTATTCACGATCATGGAAAACCGCAATACTATAACTCGGTTGGGCGATACTAATATTTTTCATTTGAATTTCTTGCATTAATACACTCCATAAATCACCTTCGCAATTATACGATGGAATAATCTTTCTAACACTAGCTACAGTTCTTTCTGGAATTTCTTTTATTGAAACATGATAATTCATCTCAACAACATCCTCTCTCATCGTTTTCATTGAGTCTTCGAGGAGACGTAATTGTTTTTGGAGGTTATTCATGTCTTCTTTAATTTGAGCACTACGATTTAAAAATTGCTCTTTTATGCTATCTATATTATCGCATTCTATTATTTCTTTGATGGTAGCAATATTAAACCCCATAGCTTTTAATGTTTGAATTTGATTTACCTTTTTTAATTGGTCAGCTGAATAAAATCGATATCCACTCTGCTCATCGACTTTTACTGGTTGTAATAATTCCACTTTATCGTAGTGTCTCAACATACGTATGCTAATGGAAGATAGTTTAGAAAAATCCCCTATTTTAAACATGATTTCCTCCTATAAATTACATCTACTTTGAAGCTCAACTTCATCATAAACAATGACATTATGTGAGGGTCAACTGCTTTTAACGATTTAAATAACAATTTAACATGTTATATTTATATAATTAAAAACCCATATTCCTGTTTTTATGACTACTGCAATTGACAAAATCATCACTAGTTATTTTTCTCAAGACATTCATAAACCGCCATCATATCTCGTTTATCCAACTCACGAATACGATTAAAAATTGGTATTTGCCCAACAGCTTCTGTTAATAAGCTTTCATTCACAACATCACTTACTTTTCCAGTTAACCACGTTTGTACATCCACGCCCTCGACAACTTCTTTTAACCCTTCGTCATTAATACCACTTGCATTACAAGTTACACATGGAATTGTTAGTTTAAAGACACCATCATGTAGATTATCTTCGGTTATCACTTTCTTACCTTTACAAAATGGACATGGATTACTTTTTTTAATTTTATTAATTTGGGTAACTAATTTTTTGTATCCAAATGCTTCGTATACATACGTAAGTTTTTTATATTTACCATTTGTGAAATACTTATCTATAATGGTTTCTCTCGTTTCATAAACATTAGGGAAATCACAAACAGTTACTTGATTATTAACACTAATGGATTCGATATTTCCTTTTATTTCGCCCCAGAATGGTAAGACATTTTGTAACACCATTTCATAGTTTGAAAAGCTTGCTTGTTCTAATTCAAACATCTTCAGTGCGACTTGTGCTTTTCTTGACAATAAAGAAATATCTTCCGTCAATACCATATCGCCACCAACAATAGACTTCAATTTAACAAGTGCCGGTAAATCACCAACTGTTTTCAATACTTCATTAATAGGCTGATTGATTATTTCACGAATATCTACGTTATCAAATTTAAGTGGTTTATGATGATTTAAAACCGTCCCCTCACAAATTGGACATTTCATCATTTTTTTTGAACTTTTAATTTCTTCTTTAATAGGTGCTTTTGAAATAACAATATATCCACCAATAATTGTATTAAACCCTACCCATGTTCTGCGTGTCTTTCCTTTTTTATCATAAAATGATTTCTCAAAATATCCGTACCAAAACGTATGCTTTTCTTCTTCTGACATATCATTATAGCTCTTTGACAAATCGTGACCAAGCTCATTTTTTATTTCTTCGAATAGAAATTCTATTTTTTCATGCTGATAAAATTTTAATACCTTCATGATTTCTGGATCGAATAGCCCATCCCAAAATGGAGCACTTTTATCTTGAATGGCAATATCTTTATCAAAAACTTCAATTTGAAGACGTCCAGAACAAGATGGACAATGATTGTCCTGTGAATAGAAATCAAAACTTCTCGTATCTTTATTAATTGGATGAGCAGCTACAATATGATTAATTAATCCACCAATCTCATATAAGAAACTATATTGACTATATAAATGTCTTTCAAGATCAATAGCAACAACAGGTGCGATTGTATCAGATTCATATTCACCATAAATTAACCTAGCCATTGATGATAAACTTTTTAAAATACCGCCCTTATAAACGTTTTCGGCATTTTTAAAATAGTTAATATGATTCCCTTCTAAATAGTGAACTCCTTTTTTCTGCTTAAGCATTGAAGAGATGTTTATTTTCTCTGTGCTATTCACATTACTTTTTTGACGATAGTAATCCTCATGATTAACAACATCCAAATGCTCTACAGATTCATTCTGCCTTTTTCCAAAATCAACTATATAATCAGAGCTTTCTAACATGTAACGATTATGCTCAATCATAATGATTGAAACTGATTCATCTTGCAGAATACCTCTAATACTATCGATAAATTGATTTAAAATATTTTGTGATAAACCTTTTGAAGGCTCATCAAAAATGAATAATGTATGTGGATTTCTAGTGTTTGCAAATAATTCCGAAACTAAATGAACACATTGAAACTCACCTGTCGATAATGTTTGTGTTTTTCTCTCTAATGTTAAATAGCCAAGTCCTAATTTAATTAGTAGGCTCAAACGTTTATAAGCGATATCTTCATTTGGAAGTTCATCAATAATATCCTCAATCGAGCGCTCAAAAATATCATCAATGTCTTCACTATACTTTGTTAGTTTCTTTTTAATATCTAGGAAAGTTGCTACAGTTGATCGACTTGTAATTGATTGATTTCGGTCTTGTCCCACCATAACTAATTTATCTTTTGGATATCTTTTCAAGAAATCTGTAGCTAGACATTCATTGACAAGTGTAGATTTCCCACATCCTGATTCTCCTGTAACCGTTACAAGCCTGTTTTTAGGAATTTGAAACTCCTCCATTTGGATATTACGGCAATATAAATCATAGAATGTATAATATTCTGTTGGTATTTCTTTATTTCGATCCCACAGTATTGACTTTGGTCTTGGTGATTCTTTCACAATTTTCCCGCCATATTTTCCGCTACCAGGTCCAAAGAACAATTGCTCATCAGTTGTATCTAGTACCGTATCTGAATGATCAATAAGCCAAATTTGATTTTTACACCCTAATCGTTTAATCTCTTCCAAAATTTTCAATAATGTTTCATGATCAAGTCCAACTGAAATCTCATCAATAATAATTACAGCATTTTCACTTACTGCCATGAATTCAGCCAAATAAAGTCGTGTTAACTCTCCACCTGACAACGTACCCATAATTCGATTTAATGTTAAATAACCAATGTTCATATTAATAATATTTTGCAGTATATGCTGTTTTTCTTCACTAATATTTAATTCTTTTGCTAGTGAAAGAATAGATTCAATACTTAAATCATTAATATTTGAGATTGAATGTGGCTTGTCCAACAAATCAATTTCATATTGTTCAATTTCTTCACTATAACGTTTTCCCTTACATTTTTTACACTCAACATTTTTTGTAGTACCACGGCCTTTACAACCAGTACACCAGCCTAATTGATTATTAAATGAAAAGACCTCTGGAGAAAGATTAAAAACTTCAGCAAGTTTTTCCCGAACCTCTGTAAAAACACCAGTATGAGTACCAATCGTTGAACGCGGATTAGACGAAATCGATGATTTTCCTAGAAAAAGTACTAAAGGCATTTCTTCCATCTTAATGGCACTAAAATTTGTTTCCATAATGTTAGGAAATAAATATTGATATTCAGCCTTTGGTAATAAAGAAACTAATCGTTTTTTTGACTCTTCACCAATTGTTTGGCAAAAAGTTGTTTTACCCGATCCAGATAACCCAGCAATTCCAAACGATTTATTAAACGGTATAGTTGCATCTAATTTATTTATGTTATTAGCAATTAATTGATTTACTTTCATATTAACCTCTATTCTTATTTATTCACAAAAGCATTTTTACAATATAATAATTACATAATGAATATTACCTATTATGCAATTATCCTCTCGTTTCATGAATCTTATCCTTGTATATTTCAAACCATTGTTGCCATTCATCTTTAGAAAATTCTTTCTCTTCTCCTTTTAAAACGTAAGAAAAAAGATTTAAACAAATATGCCAACCAGCTATATCTCTCGGTGTATGATCTGTTAATTCATGAATGTACTCTTTAAGAAGTAAAAGAGTACCATTTTCCTCTTTATGTATTTCAAATCGGACACGGTCTTTATCCCAAGTAAATTCAAGTACTGAGTTTAGTTGACATTCTAAAATATCAATGTTTATGAATGAACCGTCCATCATGTCGAACTTTATTATTCCACCAGTTTTAAGGCTTTCAATCTGTAAATTGGACATCCATTTTTTCAGCTTACTGTTTTCTGTTAATACAGACCAAACTTCCTCTACCGTATATGGAAATTCGCGTTCAAATTTTACAATATATCCATCAGTTAGTTTCCCAATTTCAGCTATCATTTTGATTGCCTCCTTATACAGAATATATGTTCTCACTTCATTTTACACGAATATAAATATAAAATAAATATTTATGACAACGAAGTGTTAATTTAAAGTGAATGGTGCTGAGAAAAACTTAAATATTTTCTAAATCCAGTTATATACTATTAAAAATTAAATATAGATTTACGTACAAATAAAAAAGCCGCATTTGCGACTTATGAAATCATAGGATTAACTCCTGTTTTGTTGAATGATTAACGCTTAATCGCATCGACAATTAGCGATGGAAAACCAAGTTTATCGCCTTTATTTCTAGAATCATACCTTTTCGAACGGAAAATAACACCGTCGTTTGCATCCCATTCGTTGTAATAAAACCGACCATTTTCATCACAATATTCAAGTAAAACTACCTCGAATCCAGCAGTTTCAAACATTTTCGTTAATGTTGTATAATTATGAACGATTTTATGACTTGCTGCTGGATGATCTTTCGGACCGGGTCCTCCTATTTGAACTATATTTTGATATGCCTCATCCTGAAAGAATGCATCAGGGACTCCGCACCGAATATGACCAGATGGTTTTAAAAATTCATAACAAATTTCAGCTGCTCTTACACCTTCTTCAAAAGTAAGGTGTTCCCATACATGCTCAGCTAAAATAGCTGAAATAGAGTTGTATTCAAATCTTTCTTCCCACGTAGCTTTATCTAGTAAGTTAAGTTCACCTTCTTGCGTTTGAATCCAGCCTGGATTATTATTAAACACTCCAGCTCCGACAACTACTTTAATTTCGTCTTGTTTTATTGCCACCATTTTCACCTCTTAAATATTTTAATTCATTAATATATTCTATGTTTACTATTATCCTTCCTCCTTCAAAATTTTGTAACATGAGTCCAGTACAATACCGAACTCATGTCCTATAAACTCTCTAATGTAACAATCTGTCTAACTTTATAAAATTAGTTCATGATATACGATTTTTCTTACAGAAATATAGCACACCAAACATTAGCATAATACCAATTACGTAAAAAATTGTTGTTCCGCTCCCACCAGTATTAGGAATTACCCAATTATTCTTCGCATTTTTCACTGTTATTTTTTGTGTCTTTACTGCTTCTGTAATTTCTATTTCTATTGGATTCCTAAGTAACATATATCCGTTTGGCGCTTTTATTTCTTTTATCGTATATTTTCCAAGTACTAATTGATTGGAAATCACCTTTCCTTTTTCATCCGTTGTTAATCTAGCCACTTCTTTACCCTCTTTATCTAAGACTTGAAATATAGCGCCTTGTAGTTTTAAATTGATATCCTTATCATCAACTTTCTCAATTTCAAATTGTCCAGTCGGATCTGGTAATTTCTTATTTCCTATTTTAATTTCTACTACTGCATCTTTTTCTA
>NZ_JAKUDW010000035.1:0-56545 GCF_022662595.1 Bacillus cereus group sp. BfR-BA-01524
GAACCAAAGAAGATGAACAAGGAGTACAATGACAATTGCACTTGGTAATGTCCCTGCTAAACTTTGTAGTGGTGATTGAATCGTATTAAAGATAAATTCATGAACACTTGTACCAGCTAATTTCACTGCTAATTGAATACCTGCAACTACTGTTAAGATAACAAATGCTGGAACTATAGCTGCGAAAGATCTTAAAACTGCTGGTGGTACTCCATCAGGCATTTTAAAAGTAATGTTTCTTTGTACAAAGAAACGGAATACTTCAGTAACAAGGAGTGCCACGATAATTGCTACAAATAACCCTTGTGCACCTGTCCAAGCTAAGTTCAATCCGCCTTCTTTCGGTGTTGTTGGCGTAAGAATAATTAACGCACCAAATGAAATAATACCTGCTGACAAACCATCAACGCCGTAAGATTTTGCTAAGTTATAACTTGTTGTAAATGCTATGATTAGTGCTAGAATCGCGAAAGAACCAGTCCACATTCCACCGCCGACTTGTTTCCACGTTTCACCAAACAAACCTTTCATGAAATCTTGGAAAGCTTCAGACGGAAAACCATTAATTAGTGATGCCAGTGCACCAACTAAAATAAGTGGCATAACTGCAATAAATCCGTCACGGATCGCAGCTAAGTGACGTTGCGATCCGATTTTACCAGCGACAGGAACAATATATTTCTCCATAAATGCAATAAACTTTTGCATTTCGCTTCCCCCCTAATTATTTTTTAAGTGTTAATGCGTGATCTAAAACTGCTTCTCCATTCATCATGCCGTAGTGCATTGGATTGATAACGTCGATTCCAACGTTTCTCTCGTCAGCAAGCGTTTTCATTGAAGAAAGCATGTAACGAACTTGTGGTCCTAGTAATAATACATCTGCTTGATCGATATTCGTTTTTACTGCATCCCCAGATACAGCCCAAATCTTTCCTTCTAGACCGCGAGCTTTTGCAGCCGCTTCCATTTTTGTAACTAGTAAACTTGTAGACATCCCTGCTGAGCAACATAATAAAATATTCATTTGAAAATCCCCCTTGTGTAGTATAAAAAATTTATGTTTATTTATTTTTCTTTACGCTATTTATTAATGCAATTTGCGTGCCAACTTTTTAAAACCACTAAAATCAGTGCTTTTTCGAGCATTTTCTTTGTGTGTTAACGCTTTCAATTAGTGTGTTACTCAAAAAACACACAGTGTGTTATAAAACAACACGCTTTTAACACATAACTGTATGAAAATAGATTAGTGTTTAGTTGTCTAGTTATGTTTAACATAAAAAAACACTAAAAAATTTTTTCATCGTAGAAATCTAGTAAAAAAACAACATACTCTTGAACATACTCTTCTATCTTTTGTCCAAGCAAACTCTACTAGATTACATAAAATAGAATAAAATCACACACTTTGAAAGGAGATTCCTATGCCAAAACATAGAAAAAAGAACCAAATGACGATTTATAAAATAACATGCTGTAAGAAAGATAAACGTTCTGAATTAAACTCTGACAAGTTTGAACTAGAAGCGCAGGAAATAGAAAATAAGCAGGACAAGCATGGTAAACAAGAAGAACAAGATGCACAGGATAAGCAAGTACAATCAGAAAATGTAATTATAGTACCCACAGATTCACACAGCTTAGATGTGTGGGATGAAATTTCTCTAAAGGAAATACAAGCTGGTGAGCATACGAAGTTATTTGAAGAAAAGAGTAATTATCAAAATATTAATTTAGTCCAAGTAAATGATGTTCGCTTATACTTGGACAAGCAACTACAATTTAGTTCCGTTGATGAGCAAATTTATCATGAAGCGCTTGTACATCCGATTATGGCAAAAGTCATTGATCCAAAACGTGTTCTCATATTAGGTGGTGGCGATGGTCTTGCCTTACGAGAAGTTTTGAAATATGAAACTGTGCTACATGTAGACCTCGTTGACCTAGACGAAGCAATGATTAATATGGCACGTAATGTCCCAGAAATAGTATCTTTAAACAAAAACGCTTTTTTTGATAATCGAGTGAACGTGCACGTATGCGATGCAAAAGAATTTCTAAATTCACCTTCATCTTTATATGATGTAATCATTATTGATTTTCCAGACCCAGCGACAGAGTTGTTAAGTACTTTATATACAAGCGAACTATTTGCTCGTATAGCTACATTCTTAACAAAAGATGGTGCTTTTGTCTGTCAATCTAATTCACCTGCTGATGCACCTCTAGTATATTGGAGTATCGGTAATACAATTGAACACGCTGGATTAACTGTGAAGAGTTATCATACAATAGTCCCTTCTTTCGGAACTGATTGGGGATTTCATATCGCTGCTAATTCTGCCTATGTACTCGATCAAATTGAACAATTATATGTAGTACCAACTCCTCGAACATTGCCTGCTATTCTTTTTCCTTTATTTCAATTTAAAGAAGAACATCTAGAACAACGTAACCATGCTCTTTTAAATTCAGAATCGAACCTTATCCTACATCAATGCTACAAACAAGAAATGGAGTTTTGACGATATTATAGTAAGGAGTGCTACCCTATGGAATATTCTACTTTTGGCAAGCATATAATAGTAGATTTGTGGGGAGTGGACTTTTCCCTATTAGATGATATTCACTTTTTAGAATACCATTTAGTTAACGCTGCAAATTGCTCTGGTGCTCATGTTTTAAACGTAAGTACAAAAGAATTCCATCCGCATGGCGTTACTGTTTTGGTTTTACTATCGGAAAGCCATCTTTCCATTCACACTTACCCGGAACAAAATTTTGCAGCTATTGACTGTTATACTTGCGGTACAACCGTTGAACCACAAATAGCGATTGATTATATCGTAAATATATTAAAACCGGAACGGATGCATATAAAAAGATTAATTCGTGGTATAGGAGAAATTGTTACTGCCGATTAATTATAACTCTTACTCATCCGAAAAAAGGAGGATTGTAAATACCATCAGTGGGATGAACATTCCACTGATGGTACAGGCACATACATAAAATGAAATTTTAATTAGTGGGAGTTTTACTGCCCGTTAATTCGAGATAAAAAAACCTTGCATAAGCAAGGTTCATTCATCCACCGACATCTTCCTATATAACTCTACAAACTCACTCGCTAATTCTTTCACCGTAATTGCATTCATTAAATGATCTTGCGCGTGTACCATTAAAAGAGTAACTTCGGTCTTTTCGCCACCAGCTTCTTTCTGGATAAGCTCCGTTTGTACGCGGTGCGCCTCTTTTAATTCCTCTAGTGCTTCTTGTAATTTAGCTTCAGCTTCTGTAAACTCCCCACGCTTCGCACAATCAATTGCTTCCATTGAACAACTTCTCGCGTTTCCCCCATGCAAGATTAAATGAAAAGCTTTCGTCTCTATCGTATCCATTTTAGTTCTTTACTCCCCCTTTTCTTCCGCCAGTTTTTGTTTATCCCATATTTTTAAGAACGGTAAATAAATGAAGAATGCTAGCGCAAAGTTAACAAGTTGCAAAATAACACCTGAAATTTTCCCGCCCGATCCTAAATATCCACTAAAAAGAATAGGTGTCGTCCAAGGTACAGCGGCCCCACTTGGACGTGCGACCCATCCCCATTCCATTGCAAAGTAAGAAACAATTGTTAACACAACTGGAACTAATATAAATGGAATTAGTAAAAGTGGGTTCATCACAATCGGCATACCAAAAGTTACCATCTCATTAATATTAAATATACCAGGTGCAATTGACAATCTCCCTAAACTTTTTAATTGTTGACTTCGTGCAAATAGTAACATTCCGACAACTAGAGCAAGCGTTGCACCAGAACCGCCCATATAAATCCATAAGTCAAAAAACTGTGCCGTAATGGTATTTGGTACATCTTGCCCAGCTTGAAAAGCAACTCGGTTTTGATCCATTAACGACAACCAAACAGGGCTCATTACACCACCAACAATAGTAGCACCATGAATTCCACAAGACCAAAGAACATGAACTAGAATAACTGCTATTATTGCGCCCCAAAGACTAGCACCAAGTACACTAAGTGGTTCCTGTAAAATTTGTCCTACGATATTATGGATACTGCCAAAAGAAGTGTTTTCTATAATTAAGCGCAAAATCCAAATAACCGTTACAACAATAAATCCTGGAACAAGTGCTGCAAATGAACGTGTCACAGCTGGTGGAACAGTCTCTGGCATCTTTATAATCATCTTTTTTTGTACAATAAACCGATAAAGTTCAGTAGATATAAGTGCAATAATCATTGCCACAAATAACCCTTGGCTTCCCATTAATGCAGCTGGGATTGCACCTTCTACAAGTACGCTTTCTTTTGTACTTGGTATAATATATGCAACTTGAAATGGAGTCGCAAGTAAAAACGTCACAAGCGACAATGCCCCGGATGCTAAAGCATCCACTTTATAATACTCACCAAGCCTGTAAGCGATTCCAAAAACAGCTATTAAAGCCATTATATTAAAAGTTGCACTAACTGGATACCCTAAAGCTCTCTGCCAATTCTCACCAAACAAACCTGCCATAAACTCGTTATATCCCGGTATCGGCAGTGCACTAATAATGAGGAAAAACGATCCAATAATTAAGAAAGGCATCGTTAAAATAATTCCATCTCGAATTGCTTGTAAATGCCTCTGCTCTGCAACCTTCCCTGCTACCGGCATTACATACTTCTCTAAAAACCGTATCATCTATCCCACTCTCCTCATGGTTTCATTGACAAAGCTGCTTGCAAGATAGCTTCTCCATTACAAAGTCCGTAATGAACGGATTGAATGACATCAACAGGTATCCCTTTCTCTTTACATAATTCTTTCATTTTCGGTAATAAATAACGTACTTGCGGTCCAAGTAAAAGGACATCAGCTTTATCAATGTGACTATTTACTTCAGAACCTGATACTGCCCAGATTTTTACCTCTATCCCTCTTGCCTCTGCTGCTTTCTCCATCTTTGTAACAATCAAACTGGAAGACATTCCCGCTGCACAGCAAAGTAAAATATTCATCCCGCTTCCCTCCCCCTTTTTCTAAACCTAACTTACGGTGCACCCCTTGCCACCACTAGGTTACAAATATATATGTCTAGATTTCCTGCTGTATGCCGAGCTTAAAAACAAAAATTTCTTCGTTTTCACGCTATTCCATTTATCCGTATTCTCCTAGTAAAGAGGACTCTAACTCGCTATAATGATTCAGTATGATTTTTTTAATTGATAGGAGGATATATTTATGAAGGCATATCGCTTTCCACTTATTTTATTATCTTCTATCCTAATTGGTGGTTTCATTGGTTATTTCATGGGTGCCGATGCAGTTGCTTTAAAGCCGCTTGGTGACATTTTCTTAAACTTAATGTTTACGATTGTTGTACCTCTAGTGTTCTTTAGCATCGCATCGTCTATTGCTAATATGGATGGATTAAAACGTTTCGGTAAAATTATGTCTAGTATGGCTGGGACTTTCTTATTTACAAGTATTTTAGCTGCTATTTTTATGATTATTGTCGTGAAAGTATTCCCGCCAGCACAAGGTGTTGTACTAGAACTAACACAACCTGACAAAGCCGGCAAAGCTGTTAGTGTTGCAGATCAAATCGTCGGTATTTTAACAGTATCTGACTTCTCGAAGTTACTATCTCGTGAAAATATGTTAGCTCTTATTTTCTTCTCTATCTTAATGGGGATTGCAACTTCAGCAGTTGGCGAAAAAGGAAAGCCATTCGCTACATTCCTACAAGCTGGTGCAGAGATTTCAATGAAGGTTGTATCTTTCATTATGTACTACGCTCCAATCGGACTTGCTGCTTACTTTGCAGCATTAGTTGGTGAATTCGGACCACAACTTCTTGGAACTTACTTCCGAGCAGCAATGGTATACTATCCAGCTTCTCTAATTTATTTCTTTGTATTTTTCACATTCTATGCATACCTTGCAGGTCGCAAACAAGGTGTACAAGTATTTTGGAAAAACATGGTCTCTCCTACAGTTACATCACTTGCAACTTGTAGTAGTGCCGCAAGTATTCCAGCGAACTTAGAAGCAACGAAGAAAATGGGTATTTCTTCAGACGTTCGTGAAACAGTTGTCCTTCTTGGTTCTACACTTCATAAAGACGGCTCTGTTTTAGGTGGCGTATTAAAAATTGCTTTCTTATTCGGTATTTTCAATATGGAATTCGAAGGACCGAAAACATTAGCAATCGCACTTGTTGTTTCTTTATTAGTAGGAACAGTAATGGGTGCTATTCCAGGCGGTGGTATGATTGGTGAAATGTTAATCGTATCTCTATACGGTTTCCCGCCAGAAGCACTGCCAATTATCGCAGCAATTAGTACAATCATTGATCCTCCTGCAACGATGTTAAACGTAACAGCAGATAACGCTTGTGCGGTAATGACAGCTCGCCTTGTAGAAGGTAAGAATTGGATCAAAAACAAATTTGCTTAATAGCTAAAAAGAGGATGCTCTAAACGAGCATCCTCTTTTTGTCGTTATTTGTTGATAAGTTGATATCTCCTCTCGCCACAAATTTGTTAAAATCTTCACAAATATTCCACATCCATTATCCATTCTCCGTACTATAATCATGTATGGAAAAGGAGATGGACACGATGACACAAAGCGCACCTGAATTTAAAGTTTTGCAAAGCATTGCATTTCTCGCTGTCGTTTTGCAAAGTTCCTTATTATATACAATGAATCAAGGAAATGTCTTACTTGAGCAATCCCTCATTATGGGCATGCTATTTAATCTTGCAAAATTCTCAGCACCAGCATTCATATTTATCGTTGGATTTCACTTAATTCGTCACTATACGAAACAATTAGTATATAAAGAATATATTGCTGAAAAAGCGACACACTTACTCATTCCTTATTTCTTTTGGTCTATTCTTTACTTATTAACAACAAACGATCTTATTACGTTACAAAGTGGAATAAAAAGTTTATTACTCGGAACAGCCGCGCCCCATCTTTGGTACGTTATTATGATGTTCCAAATTCACTTATTGTTCCCTTTACTATGCACACTTTTTTATTGGTTTCAAAAACGAACAGAAAATAAAAAAGACATATATAAATATATGACCTTTTTCGCGTGCCTATATTTTCTATTAATGTGGTTCTCTTCTCACTATATTTTTAATGGAGAAAAATTAACAAGTTCAACAATTTTACATTATACAGATCGATCATTTCTATTCTACTCATTCTATTTCGTTATGGGTGGCATTGCCGCTGTAGCACTAAAAACTTGGCGTCTATTCGTCATGAAACATATCCCGCTTATAACAATATTATTTTTCATCTTATTTTTATTCATCAATTATGAGTTGTTTAGTTTTTATGGAGCAAACTCTATTCATTTAACTGTTTCTACCTATTTAAAACCATCTATGTTTTTATATATCGTCTGCGAAATTATCATACTGTATGTGTTATCTATTATGATAGTACAGCGTCGTGGTTTCTTATATAAAACGTTACGTTTCATTGGAAATTACACGTATGGTGCTTATTTAGCTCACTTATTCTTCTTGCAACTATGTACAAAGTTTCTTTCTTTATTCACACTGCAAGAAAATACTATATTATATAGCCTATTACTATTTGTGTTGACGGCTATTATCTCTATTTCAACAATGGTCATTTGTAGCACAATACCATTTCATACTTGGATTACAGGGCCTTCTCCTACAACAAAGATGGAATGGACGAAGGTTGTATTCCGAAAAAATCATAAAAAACTATTCAAACCATATATTTGATATAATAATATGCATATAAAAAAGAAAGCGAGAGACACCTATGATTAATCAAGTTGGACAAATTATGCTATATGTAAATAACCAAGACGCAACAGTACAATTTTGGACAGAAAAAGTAGGGTTCCAAATCATTGCGGAAGAAAATAACGGAAACGGATTCCGCTGGATTGAAATTGCACCGGCGAAAGAAGCAGGAACAAGCATCGTCCTTCACGATAAAGCGTTAATCGCGAAGATGCAACCTGAACTAAACCTTAATACACCTTCACTTATGTTCTTCTCAAATGACTTAGACCGTCTATATAAAGATCTTTCTGAGAAAAATGTCACAGTTGGACAGGTTGTAGATTTACCTACTGGTAGAGCATTCAACTTTGCTGATAATGAAAATAATTACTTTGCAGTAATGGAACGTAAATAAAAAAGAAGCTATCCGAAAAAATCGGATAGCTTCTTTCATTTTAAGAAACTTGTTCTACATTCGTTTCTCTATGCTGTATATGGCTCGTGATCCAAGCAATTCCACCGGCAACAACGAGATAACATAACAATATTAAAATTTGCATTTGTAATTGCGACCAATCTCCTAAAGAGATAACATCTTGTAATCCTCTAAGAGAATGAGACATTGGGAGAAACTGTCCAATTTTGCTAAGAACAGCTATGTTTAATTCTCCTGGGAAAGTCCCCCCGCTTGTCGCTAATTGCAAGACAAGAAGCGTTACCGCTAAGAACTTTCCAACAAGACCAAATACTGTTACTAACATAAGAATAAATGTCATGAACGTAAAGGAAATAACAATACTTGATAAAACAAAGAGTGGCACACTTGCGACTTCTAATTTCATAACACCTAGCACAACTACATCTACGAGTAGCGCTTGAATAAGTCCAATTAAATATACCAATCCTAGTTTATTAATAAAATGTACCGTTCCGCTTACCTTCATATTTTGTCTGCGGCCAAGCGGTAAAATATTCGATGCCATAATTCCGCCAACATAAAATGCAAGTGATAAGAAATATGGCGCAATGCCTGAACCGTAGTTAGGAACGTCAGAAACTGTTGACTTCACTAACTGAACTGGCTCTGAGAACATCGTATTACGTGCATCATCATTACGAACATCCGCTATCTTCTCTGCGCCCTCTCCCAATTTCGTAGAAAGTTCTTTCGCACCATCATCAAGTTTAACAAGTCCATTTGTTAATTTACTAGCACCGTTATTCAGCTCCGTTCCACCACTTGCAAGCTGATTTACACCTTCTTGCAATGATGTAAATCCATTTCCCCACTTCGTAAATCCATCAGCCAAATTCGATGCACCATCTGCTATCTTTTTCGTTCCAGCAGTAGCTTCATTTAACTTAACTCCGAATGTATTTATGCCTTCTTCAATCTTATGTTGACCGTCAGTAAGCTTCTTCGCTCCTTGTGTCAATTGTTGTTGGCTATTATTTAAAGTACTTGTTGCTTTAGCTAGTCCATCAGACGTAGCAACAATTTTTTGAAAAGCGGGATCTTGCTGCACTTCTGGATGATTTTTCACGTACTCTTCTAATTGTTGTTTCACATTATTTGCCGCATTGTCCGCTTTCGCTTGCCCTTCAGCAAGTTTTTCATTTCCATTCACCCATTCATTTGTACCAGCACTTAATTCACTAACTCCTGATTGTAACGTTTTTTCACCTTGTGCTAATAACTCCATACCACTATGAAGTGATGTCGCTCCTTGACTCAGCTCATTTGCTCCCCCAGTTAAAGCAGCTTGACTGCTGGATGCAAGCTTGTCACTTCCTTCTTTCAATTTCGATGTCCCATTACTTAAACGATCAATACCATCCGCAAGCTGATTCGCTCCATTTTTTGCATCGGTCGTTCCTTCATGTAACTTCCCAGCACCATTACTTGCATCACTCAATCCTTGTGCCAAATCTTGAAACTTTGAAAAGACACCTTCTGTATAAGATTTCGTAATACTGTTTGAGATTTTTGTTTTCATATTTTCAACAGCTGTCGTTCCAATTTGAGCTGCTACAAAGTTTTTACCTGGATTTACTTTGTACTGCAACTTTGCCGGCTCTGGTTTCTCATCCATAAGTGTACTTACCTTTTTAGAGAAATCTTCCGGAATCGTAACAACCATATAATATTTATCTTCTTTTAACCCTTCATCTGCATTTTTTTCTGATACGAAATGAAAAGCCAGTTCCTTATTCTCTTTTAAATTTTTAACAAAATCGTCTCCTGCATGAATTATTTTTTCATCCATCACAGCACCCTTATCTAAGTTCACAACTGCAACAGGTAATTTATCTAATTTCCCGTACGGATCCCAATATCCAGCTAAAAAGAATCCTGAATAAATTAACGGAACGATTAACAAAAAAATTAAAGCGATACGTCCATGTTTATGGTGCCACATCGCTTTCCAATCTTTAAATATAAGTTTAATTCCCTTCATGAAACATACTCCTTCTCCGAATTTAACACCATTAGAATGGTTTAACAGATTTACTATACACGTCACTTTCCATACTGTATAATACATCTTTAATTATCAATTCATTCCTTTTGGTCTATAGAAAGGGGATTCGAAATGGAACTGCTCCAGTTAAAATACTTTCAGACAGTCGCACGACTAGAACATATGACAAAGGCAGCTGAAGAATTGCATATCGCGCAACCTTCACTCAGCAAAACAATTGCTAGACTTGAAAAGGATTTAGGCGTCCCTTTATTTGATCGCCAAGGCCGACAGATTACTTTAAATTCTTTCGGAAAAGTATTTTTAAAACGGGTAGAACGTATTTTTCATGAATTAAGTGAAGGGGAACGAGAAATTAAAGATTTAGCCGAATTACAACAAAGCTCTATTACACTGGCCGTTTCTATTCCAAGAATATTACCGGAACTACTTGGCTCTTTTTTACTAGAACATCCTAACGTTAGATTCCAACAATTTCTTGCATCTACTCCTTCTATGAAACGACAACTAGATAATATAGAAATTGACTTTTGTATCTCCTCTGTGCCAATTGCAGGTGAGGAGATTGTTTGGGAACCACTTATTACAGAAGAAATTTTCTTAGTCGTCCCTTCAGGCCACCGTTTATCCGGCCGAGAAAATATCCACCTGCATGAAGTAAAAGACGAACCGTTTATTAGTATGAATACTGGCTATGGATTTCGGCACTTAACGGATGAATTTTGTAAAGAAGCTGGTTTCACTCCGCATATTGCTTTTGAAGTAGATGAACCGACAGTGATTAGCGACCTCATTAAGCAAGGGCTCGGCATCGCTTTTGTTCCAAGTTTAACTTTATTAAAAAACTCTACTTTAGCATCAAGCAAGTTGCGTATTATTGAACCCAATTGTCAGCGAACCATCGGATTAAGTTGGTCCAAAAAACGTTACTTATCAAAAACAGCTCAGCAATTCCGTGAATTCGTAATTGACTACTTTTCTAATATTAGGACGTAAAATTATATGAACAATAAAAGGTGCCACCCTCATATGGTGGCACCTTTTATTGTTCACTCTTTTTTAATTCCATTTCAGCTAAAAGTGGTAGTACATTATCAAAAATATGCGTATTATTATTTTCACCTGTTACATATCCACCGTAATATCTACTAAATACGTTGTCATTTCGGAATGTGGACATATGATCATACAATTCCTTCGCAAACTTTGTATCACCTGTTTGTAGTACGTACAAAATCGTTAATCCGTACGCGGCCGGCGATTCATAATTCACAGTTTGTTTTCCCGTTTCTAAATTGTAACGACCGTATAGCTTTCCATCCTCTTGGAACTTCTTCTTTATAAATTCCAAATAAGCATCTGATGAAAGACCTCCTAAACTCCGATGATATGCAACGTATGATTGGTCAATAAGATTCACTTCTTTATCGTACGTAAATGTACCATCTTCTTTATACTCTTTTGGGAATGCCCAGCCATGCCTTGGATAATCAGCTAAAAATTGAACGACCTCCTGATATTGCTGAACAGAAACTTTGCCGTACTTCTTCATATAGGAGAATGCACGCGGATTTATGTATGATGTTGTTACAAAATTATTTTGTTTCCCTGCATCTGCATCATAATAATCAACATAATAATTATCTTTTTTATTATAACGAAGTACAGCATCACTTAATTGATCAGCAAGGTTTTTATAACGCTCTTCCTTATACATTTCATAAGAACGATATAATTGTTCTATAATACGAAGATCATCTATAAGTGCATTTGTAGCTGACTGCCTCTCTCCCTTTTCAGAGAGTTTCCATAAAACGATATGATTCTTATATACGAAATTATCTTGAATAACCTTTACTTGCTCATCAAATAACGCCTGGTCATCTTTATCAAGTGTATATTGTAACCATAATCCCGCCGATTCTGATAAAGCTTCACGTCCCTTTGCTTCACCCGTACCTGCCTTAGTATCTACTAAACGATACGTGGCAAGCGTTCCATTTTCATTCACCATATGTCTTAAAATAAAATTTTCTGTACGGTTTCCTTGTAAAGCTGACCAAAATACAATTCCACCTAAAGCGATTAAGAAGATAACTCCAATCCCTATATATAAACGTTTCCGCAATCTTTTCACCTCCCTAGTAAGGCTAACCTTAATTTTATCAGAACATACATAAATTTAAAAAAGACAATCTATTAGATTGTCTCCCACATTTCTATCCCCCGCAAACCTCTTTAGAAGGTTTATATAGCGATTGTACAAGTCGATCATATTCACGACGTGTAATCTCTTTATTATATAGCTTCAATAATAAATCTCTATGCTCTTTTGAAAATGCCATCTTTTTAATGACTTCAGGATACATAAAACACCCTCTCCATTTCACATAAACTTCTTCATTCCGAAAACAGAACTTATGTTCGCATAAAAGATTATAAAATATTCCTGCGCAAAAAACAAACAAAACATGAGCAACTATTCATTTCTTTCTATTCAAAATATTACAACATTATATTATCATATTCACTTTTTAAATACATATATATTTTTGGTAGTTTTTTTGAATAAATCTTCCAATTCAATCAGAAAATAATGGCAAAAAAGAAGAGGAGTTTACATATGGATACGGTAACATTAGCAAGAGCATTTTTTGGTTCTTCATTAGCATTCCACATTATCTTTGCAACACTTGGTGTCGGACTTTCATTGATGATTTTTATAAGCGAAGTACTCTATCACTGGAAGAAAGACTCCGACTATGCCATTATGGCGAAAAGATGGACAAAGGCGTTTGCTATTCTTCTCGGTGTAGCAATTCCAACTGGAACAATTGTTGGTGTACAAATCTCACTTCTTTGGCCTGGTTTTGCCAAAATTGTCGGGCAAGTTATTTCTGTTCCCTTCCAAATTGAGATTTTCGCCTTCTTTTTGGAGGCTTTATTCATGTCGATTTACGTATATGCAGCTGATAAACTTCCTCCATTTATGAGATTAATCTCGCTATTTTTCGTCATGCTTGGTGCCACGGCATCCGCCGTGCTCATTACATCAGCAAATACATGGATGAATACACCCGCAGGCTTTTCAATGAATCCAGATGGATCTGTTTTTAACGTTGATCCGTGGAAAGCTTTCTTTAATCCGAGTTTTGGCACAAGTGCATTCCATGTCGTTATTACGGCTTATGCAACTGGTGCGGCTGTCATTGTTTCTATCGCTGGATTTAAATTATTGAAGAAAAATTTAAGTACACGTGAAATTGCTTATCATAAAAAAGGGCTACTATTAGGGCTTGTCGTTACATTTATTACAGGCGCTACGATGTGGCTTTCAGGACATGAATCAGCGATTGCCTTACATAAACACTCACCTGAAAAACTTGCATCTGCTGAAGCTTTATTTGAAACGACATCACACGCACCGCTATCCATTGGCGGAGTTGTGGATCCTAATACACTTGAACTAAACTATGCACTTGAAATTCCAAACATGCTTAGCTTATTAGTGGGACTAGACCCTAACACTGTCGTAAAAGGTTTAAAGGAATTCCCACAAGAAACATGGCCACCATTTTATACACATACACTGTTCAACTTAATGGTCGGCACTGCTGCGTTTACCTTTGCAGTTGCAGCAATTGCGCTCTTATATTGGTACTTCGTTTACCGAAAAAAGGGAACAGAACTACCGAAGTGGCTACTTTTGGGGGCTGCCGCATGCGGACCAATTATGATGCTCGGTATTGAATTCGGATGGATTTTCAGTTGTAGCGGTCGTCAACCATGGACAATTTATGGTATGCAGCGTACCGTCGATGCATCTACACGCGCTGATTTCGTCGGTCCTTTATTTATTTTGTTCATCATTTTATATATTGGACTCGCTATTTTAACAGTCTTTGTTCTACGGACATTCTTTAGAAGACATCCATTAAAGAATGATTTACAACACCAAGGAGGCGATTCTCATGCATGAGGAAAGTATTGCAATCATCATCTTATGGGCCCTTATTTTCGTATACAGTATATTAGGGTCCATCGATTTTGGCGCTGGTTTTTGGGGCATGGTATACGCAAAACATCCAACGCTCGCTGCCAAACTTGCGAATCGGTACTTATCACCTACTTGGGAAGTAACAAATACGTTTCTTGTTTTCGTCGTTGTCGCATTTCTCGGCTTCTTTCCGAAAGCGGCCTTTACCCTTGCGACAGTAATGTTCGTACCAGTTATGTTAATTTTAGTGCTCGTTGCAGTACGTAGTACATTTATGGTGTTTGCTTACTCCTTGCCGAAATATCAGTACCTTCTTCGGGTTATTTCAGGTATTACTGGTCTCTTAATTCCAGCACTATTAATTACCGTTTTACCCGTTACAGAGGGAGCCTATATTACAATGTCTGAAGGGAAAGAAGTACTCCTGTATGGAAAACTTCTTTCTAGCCCGGTTATCTATTGCTATATGCTCTTCGGAATAACGTCTGAACTATTTCTCTCCTCTCTCTTTCTCGCTGATTTTGCGAGAGAACAAAGTTCAGAAGATACGTATAGAATTTATAGAAGAAATGCCATCATCCTTGGTCCTGCAACGCTCGTTACGGCGATCATTGCCCTCGTTGTAATGGATCCAGAAACACATTGGCTTATGCAAGGATTAATAAAGCAATTCCCGTGGTTTACAGTTTCTATTGTTTTATTCGTTATCGGATACTCGTCCCTTTGGTGGACAAACAAAAAGTACAATACACTAGGATACCCTCGCATTGCCGTTTTAGCTGTCGTCGCTCAATATGCATTTGCAAGCTACGCTTACGGCGTCGCGCATTTACCGTATATTATTTATCCTGACGTAACTGTATTTACAAGCTTTACAACGACAGAAACGTTCTATGCACTTCTCATTCTATACGCAATTGGGATTGCAATTTTATTACCAGGATTTATTTTCTTCTGGAATTTATTCTTGAAGGATCGTACTTTTTTGAAGGAAAAATAATATAGCCTTGGAGTCTGTTCCAAAAGGTATTTTGGGATAGACTCCTTTTTCATGTTTTGTCGGTAAATCGATATATTTTAATAATCGCTGATATATTTTCAGTTGCGCCGATATATTTCAATAATCGCTGATATATTTTCAGTTACACCGATATAAGTCTCATTTACTACCTTACCACCCAATCAATTTATAGACTCCTATCACAATAGTTATTTCACTACTAGTGACACTTGTCCTTTAGCTTGAAAAACACATATTCGCTTCATCTCGTTATACGTCTAGTTCTTCTTATTTTTTGCTGAATATACTACCAATATAAACTTGAGACAAGCTACATCTGTTCAAGGGGAAATAGAAAGGTAGGCAAAATATGAGCATTGAAATATGGATTACTATTATTGTATTCTTCTTAACGATGATTGTTATCTTTTGGCGGCCTCGTGGTTTAAATGAGGCATGGCCAGCAGCAATCGGTGCTGGCATTATCCTGATTACTGGACTTGTGTCAAAACCAGACGTCATGGACATTATAAGTAAAATTGGCGGTGCCTCCATAACAATATTAGCGACCATCGTTATGGCCGTTATATTAGAAAGCTTCGGCTTCTTCCATTGGTCCGCAGCAAAACTAGCAAATTTAGCAAAGGGTTCTGGTCACCGTTTATACTGGTATATTCAATTACTATGTTTTCTTATGACTCTTTTATTTAATAACGACGGTAGTATTTTAATTACAACTCCAATTTTAATTCTTCTTCTAAAAAATCTTCAATTAAAACCTCATCAGCAAATTCCTTATTTATTAAGTGGCGCTTTAATCGCTACGGCATCTAGTGCACCAATTGGTGTAAGTAATATCGTAAATTTAATCGCATTAAACATCGTCCATATGACTCTTTATATGCATACTGCTATGATGTTTGTACCTGCAACATTAGGCTTATTATTTATGTCATGGCTTATGTATACAGTTTTAAAGAAAAAACTTCCGAAAAAATTACCTGTTTCTTCATATGATATTGAAGAAATTTTCTTCACGAAAAACTTCCATCCACTAAAAGGAAATAATTCTGTTGATACGAAACAAAAGCGTACAAGATTCATGTTAAAAGTATTAGGTTTCGTCTTCCTTATGCGCTGCCTTTTATTCGTTGCATCCTTCTTATCGATTCCAATCGAAATTGTTGCTGTACTCGGTTCACTCGTTCTTCTCATCTGGAGATGGTACTACTTACGAACAAACCCTGTCGATATTTTGAAAAAGACACCGTGGCACATTTTAATTTTCGCTTTCTCTATGTACGTCATTATTTACGGGCTTCACAACGCAGGATTAACAGCGGCGCTTGTAAATTGGCTTGAACCAGTTGTAAGTCAACATCTACTCTATGCTAGCTTTGCAATGGGTGGACTCGTCTCCCTCCTCTCTAACGTCTTCAATAACCATCCTGCACTTATGATTGGTACAATCACATTAACAGAAATGGGACTAGACCCAGTCACATTAAAAACTATCTACCTCGCAAACATTATTGGTAGTGACATCGGTTCACTATTACTACCAATTGGTACACTAGCTTCACTCATTTGGATGTATATTCTGAAACAAAACAAAATTAAAGTAAAATGGAAAGACTATTTAAGTGTATCCCTTATCGTTATTCCTCTCACAACAGTCGTCACATTATTCCTCTTATACTACTGGGTACACCTCTTCTTCGCCTTATAAAGTGAAACTTTAATCAGTGCGGGTTTTGTTCATCCCCCACTGATTATTAGTTAAACCAATCGGGCTTTTACGGGCAGCCCGACCCCGACCTAACTTCTTTGCTTCCGCTGAATTTTGAGGAGGGGGTCTTACTGCCCGTTAATGCGGGATAAACGACAGAAGCCCGCTTTGCTACCGTCTTAGCAAAGCGGGCTTCTTCTATATTTAAGTTAGGTACTACAGTGTGATCAATCAAGTAAAGAGGTGTAACGTGTTATTGGTATAAATGACTACCAGTGTCTTTAAATTCTTTCGCTTTCTCTTTCATCCCTTTTTCAATTGCTTCTGTCGTTTCTAAATCATTTTCTTTCGCATATTCACGAATATCATGTGAAATTCTCATACTACAAAACTTCGGTCCACACATGGAGCAGAAATGAGCCGTTTTCGCACCTTCTGCTGGCAATGTTTCATCGTGATATTCCATCGCACGTTCAGGATCTAAAGATAAATTAAATTGATCGCGCCAACGAAATTCGAAACGTGCTTTTGAAAGTGCATCATCACGCTGATGAGCCGTTTTATGCCCTTTTGCAAGATCAGCCGCATGCGCTGCAATTTTGTACGTAATAACACCCGTGCGTACATCATCTTTATTCGGTAAACCTAAATGTTCTTTCGGCGTTACATAACAAAGCATCGCCGTTCCAAACCAACCGATCATCGCAGCTCCAATTGCCGATGTAATATGGTCATAACCTGGTGCAATATCTGTCGTTAGTGGCCCAAGTGTGTAAAACGGCGCGCCCTGACAAATATCAAGTTCTTTCTCCATATTCTCTTTAATTAAGTGCATCGGTACGTGTCCAGGTCCTTCGATCATAACTTGCACATCATGTTTCCAAGCAATTTTGGTTAATTCACCAAGTGTTTCAAGCTCAGAAAACTGTGCTTCGTCATTTGCATCTGCAATCGAACCTGGACGTAATCCATCTCCGAGAGAGAACGCAACATCATACTGCTTCATAATTTCACAAATCTCTTCAAAATGAGTGTATAGGAAGTTTTCTTTATGATGGAATAAACACCACTGTGCCATAATCGAACCACCACGTGAAACGATACCTGTCGTACGCTTTGCCGTGATTGGAATGTAACGAAGCAATACACCAGCGTGAATCGTAAAGTAATCCACGCCTTGCTCAGCTTGCTCAATTAACGTATCACGATATACTTCCCACGTTAAATCTTCTGCAATTCCGTTTACTTTTTCCAGCGCTTGATAGATCGGTACAGTCCCAACTGGTACAGGCGCGTTACGAATAATCCACTCACGCGTCGTATGAATGTTTTTACCTGTAGATAAATCCATAATCGTATCCGCACCCCAGCGCGTTGCCCACGTCATCTTCTCTACTTCTTCTGCAATAGAAGAAGATACAGCAGAGTTTCCGATATTTGCATTGACCTTCACGTGGAAGTTACGCCCAATAATCATCGGCTCTGCTTCCGGATGGTTAATATTCGCTGGTAAAATGGCACGGCCTTCCGCGATTTCCTTACGAACAAACTCCGGCTCTACACCTTCACGAATCGCAACATATTCCATCTCAGACGTAATAATGCCATTACGTGCATAGTGCATTTGCGTAACGTTTGCACCTTGCTTCGCTCTAAGCGGCTGGCGATCCATTTGCGGGAAAACAGATGTATGCTTCGAAGCCACTTTCACACCGTCATCCTCTGGTTTCACTTCGCGCCCTTCGTATGCTTCTACATCACCACGCCCCATAATCCAAGAGTGGCGCGGTGTTGGAATACCTTTTTCCAACTCGACCTTATACGCAGGATCTGTATAAGGACCGCTCGTATCATACACACGGATTGGCGGATTTGGAACGCCATTCGTTTCGCTTTGTTCAATCTCACGCATCGGCACTTTCATACCTTCTCGTGGTCCATTCACATATACTTTTTTACTCCCTGGTAAACTCGATTTCAATTCAATTTGCTCAGCTGAAACAGATTGTTTCATAAATTTTGTTGCCCCCCTGTTCGTGACAAGGACGAGATATGGCCAGCGCATGCCAAAATAAAAAGAGCCAGGTCCATAAAAAAATAAGGACCTGGCTCATAAAGACATCATTATGTAAAGCCATTAACTTCCCTACGCTGGTACGAGCCAGATCAGGTCCAAAGGGTTAAGAAGTTCACGCGCTTCTCTCTCAGCCTACGCATACGTTAGGCACCCCTAGTTTATCACTGATTTAATTTTCAATACTTTCCCATCATACACTATAATCTGAAAAATTCAAAGTTTATTTCTTTTGTTGTTTATGGAATCATCCACGTTAAATAATATGCCTGCACATACGTCATAATACCAACAATAATTACGAAGAACAAACTATGCTTCACTGTAAAACGGAACAAATCCGATTCTTTTCCAGCAAGACCAACTGCTGCACAAGCGATCGCAATCGACTGCGGGGAAATCATTTTCCCTGTTACACCGCCTGTTGTATTTGCTGCAACGAGAAGCACTTCAGATACGCCGACTTGCTGCGCTGTAATGGCTTGTAAATTCGAGAACAGTGCATTCGCAGACGTATCAGACCCTGTTAGGAATACGCCAATCCAGCCTAAGAATGGTGAGAAGAACGGGAATAGTCCGCCAGTTCCGGCTAATGCTAACGCTAACGTAGAAGATAGACCAGAATAGTTTGCGATAAATGCAAATCCTAGTACGAATCCGATAGATAGAATTGGCATTTTTAATTCGTTTAACGTTTCTTTAAATGTCACTACTGCATCTTTTACATTCATTTTCAAAATAAACATGGAAATGATACAAGCAATTAAAATTGCTGTTCCAGTTGCCGATAATACATCGAACTTCAGAATTGCCTCGTAAGGCGTTGGTTTATTTACAATTGGTTCTGCTTTCATTACTAGATTATGCAGACCTGGAATTTCAAACTTAAATACAAGACTTGCTAAAGCCCCTCCTGGAGCGAATAATGCCTTAAAGAAACTTTGGCTCCAAATGACTACCATAACCGTTAATACGATAAATGGAGACCATGCTTTTACTACTTTTCCAAACGTTAATTTCGGCATCGATGCTGCTGTCGTTGTTGCTGCTACTTCACTATTTGCTTGCTCGGATTGATAGATTTCTTTCGGCTGCCAAACTTTTAAGAACAGCGCTAAACTAATTAAACTTACAAGTGCCGATGTAATATCCGGAAGTTCCGGCCCTAAAAATGTCGCTGTAATGAACTGCGTAATTGCAAATGAACTACCCGCTACAAGTAACGCAGGCCACGTTTGTCTTATCCCTTTAAATCCATCCATTAAAAATACGATAAAGAATGGCACAAATAATGATAGGAACGGTAATTGATGTCCAGCCATTTGTCCAATTTTATGTGGATCAATACCTGTTACTTGTCCAGCAACTGTAATCGGAATTCCCATCGCTCCGAACGCCACTGGTGCAGTATTTGCAATCAAACAAAGACCTGCTGCGTATAAAGGATTTAACCCAAGACCCGCAAGAAGCGCTGCTGTAATCGCTACTGGTGCTCCAAATCCTGCCGCTCCTTCTAAAAATGCTCCAAATGAAAATCCAATTAAAATAACGAGTAGACGATGATCATTCGTAATCGATAATACCGATGCACGAATCACATCGAATTGACCTGTTTTCACAGAAATTTTATATAAAAATACCGACATAATGATAATCCAAGCAATCGGCCATAACCCGTACAAAAAACCGTACCCGGTTGCTGCCATTGCCATCGTGAACGGCATTTTATAAGCGAATAACGCTACTAAAACTGTAAGTACAACTGTAATAAATCCTGCCACATACCCCTTCATGCGAAAAATCGCTAAAGCTAAGAAAAAAAAGATAATCGGAATAAGTGCGACTGCTGCTGAAATCCAAATATTACCGAACGGATCATAAACTTGTGTCCATGTGTTCATTGTTCTCTCCCCCTAAAGAATCCCCTTTTAAATAGAATAACCTCATCAATAGACTATCAGGTCATCATACCTTTAAGCCTAAAATAAAAAAACGTTTAAGAAAACGTTTTCAACAACTTTCATTTATACTGTACCATAACAATTTCCATTAAAAAAGATTTTTTTGAAAATTTTATCATTTAACAAAAAAATCTTACAAAATCGTCATGTTCCTGTAATGTTCATCGATAGAAAGCTTGCAAAAATTATTGCATAATAATAGTATAACAACGGACATTATTTATGAGGTGATATATATGAATGGAAACAAAATATTAGCTGCTTTATCGTACTTTAGTGTACTATTTGCCCCTATCTTATTCCCAATTATCGTTTGGATTGTGGGGGACGCTGAAACAAAGCCACATGCAAAACGTGCTCTATGGACACACATCATTCCAAGTATCGCTACATTTATCGGCGTAGTCATTTTAGGAATTATGGGCATGGGATCTGACCAAGCAGATATAACACTTGGAATTGGATCAATGATTGTCTTAGCTATTTGCGGAATCATCAGCTTATACTACTTCATCTGGAACATTGTAAAAGGAATTAAAGTACTGAAAGCTTAATTTTAAACAAACGTTTGTTTAAAAAAGGACCCTTGCAAATTGCAAGGGTCCTTTTCCCGATTCGTTCACTTTATCTTCTGCGTTTCTTCTTTTTTCTCATCATTTTCTTTCGGCGCGTATTCACTTTATCCGCTATAATGTGAAGCGTACTTGCCACAACAATTCCCATTAAGAACGTTACAATTTCAACCTCATGTTTCTTCGCAATTTCTATTAAATTACCATCCAGTGCGATTACATTTAATAGGAATAAAAATGGAGAAAAGACGATTAACATGTACGCAATACGAATCACATCACCAAGTATAATCGTATGCGTAAAGAAAGATCGATGTGGCATTACTTTCTTATAAGGATACCAAAATATACGTAAGAAACCCCATTTGTTATAAGCATTACTGTACGTATCTAAATCTGGTGTTAAAAATGAAGTACCTACTAAAAAACCAATTGCAAAAGTTAATAAAAAATCAAAATTTGTTAATCCATACGAAAAGAGCAAAAACAAAACAACCGGAAGGGATATTAAGTTTATTTTCGTATGCGTTCTTCCTGATGGCATAATGCACTTCCTCGCTTACGTTCGTCCTGTCACCTTATGACAGGTTTCACCTATTGACCTAATTTCTGATCGATAAATGCTGTGTCTATATCCGAACCAAACCATTCTGCCAACTTCACTCGTGCCTTATCTTTCACATCTTCATTGACGTATAACGACACCTGTATTAGTGCGGCCGTTAACGCCCCTAAATCATCCGTATAGCCAATTCCAGCAATGAAATCTGGAATCGCATCAATCGGTGCAATAAAATAAGCAAGTGCTCCAATTACAATAATTTTCACTCGTTTTGGAACATCGGGTCTTTGCAAAACGTAAAACAGTAATAAACTTGTATAAATGACCGACTGCCCTGCTTGCTTTGCAACATGTTTTACTTTCTTCCAAAACGCTTCAACTGAAAATTTTTGTTTCATGAAAAAGCCTCCCTATTTTTAAAAAGAAATAAGCTACAATATGTTATCAGTAAAAGTTCATGGAAATTACACAAAACCTATCAATGAACTTTCATTGTAACAAACAAACCGAAAAAGAACAAGTGTTCGTTAATTTTTACACGATTTCCTTCATATAATAGATTTCTAGATAACCCTTACCCATCTTCGTTTCTTATTTCTCAACAAAGAAAATTTTCACTTCTACTTAACATTCTGCTCTATCTTTGTTATATTTTCTAGTTGACGGACATATAAACGAATGTTAAAGTTTTCTCTGGTAGTGACAAATCTTATACAAAAAATGTAAAATGTTATAGTGTTTCTCAGAAATGAATTTTGTTGTATAATACAGAAATGACGTTATGCTTATGAGCAACAAAAGAAACCAAAAGGGTATGCATAGTTATAGTCGTATATGGGTGAATATAGAACCTTTAATTATGGCCAAGAAAACTATGTATTTTTTATTTTAGCATTTTTCGCTCCAAAATCGACCAAGCCTGATAGAGAAAGGGTGGAAATGAATGAAAGAAACCTTGAAATCACAATTTCAAAATGTGCGTTTCACTGTATTCGTAGCTTTAGCCTTATGGCTGAAAACTTACATTATTACACGTACAAGCTTTGATTTAAAACTTGAATCTTTCATGCAAGAATTCATTTTATTCCTTAGCCCATTAGCAGCATCATTACTGCTTGTTGGTCTTGCATTATTTGCAAAAGGGAAAAAACGTAACTATATAGCACTAGGAATTAATTTTATCTTAACAATCGTTCTTGTTGGTAACGTAATGTTCTACGGATTCTACAATGACTTCGTTACTTTACCAGTACTCGGACAAACATCTAACTTCGGAAGTTTAGGTTCTAGTGTGAAAGAATTATTTAACTACAAAATTATTCTTGCATTTGCAGACATTATCATTTTCTTCGTTCTGTTGAAGAAAATGAAAAACTTTGCACCTACAGAGCGTGTAGCACGCCCGATGCGTTCTCTATACTTCGTATCAACAGTTGCTATTTTCTTCGCAAACTTAGGGCTTGCAGAAGCTGAACGTCCAGAACTATTAACACGTTCATTCGACCGCGTTATGCTTGTTAAAAACTTAGGATTATATGTACACCAAGTATACGATCTTGGCTTACAAGCGAAATCAAGTTCACAAAAAGCATTCGCTGACGGTAGTAAATTACAAGAAACAGAAAACTACGTGAAAACAACACAAAGTAAACCAGATCCAAATATGTTCGGTACTGCAAAAGGGAAAAACGTAATTGTTGTCTCTCTTGAGTCATTACAAACATTCTTAATTGGCGCAACAGTTAACGGACAAGAAGTTACACCATTCTTAAACCAATTTACGAAAGAAAGTTATTACTTTGATAACTTCTTCCATCAAACTGGGCAAGGTAAAACATCTGATGCTGAATTCCTAGTAGATACTTCTTTATATCCACTAGACCGCGGTGCTGTATTCTTCACACACGGTAACAATGAATATACAGCAACTCCAGAAATTTTACGTCAGCAAGGGTATCACACGTCGGTATTCCACGCAAACAACGCAACATTCTGGAACCGTAACATTATGTATCCAGCACTTGGTTATGATCGTTACTACAACGAGCTTGATTACAAGATTACGCCGGAAACAAAATTAAACTGGGGATTAAAAGATATCGAATACTTCGATCAATCTATTGATATGTTGAAAGAAGTGAAGCAACCATTCTATACTCGCTTCCTTACTTTAACGAACCATTACCCATTCACTTACGATGACAGTACAAAATTAATCGACGAATATAATTCTGGTGATGGCGTATTTGACCGTTACATGGTAACTGCTCGTTACTTAGACGAAGCAATGAAACACTTTATTGAGCGTCTAAAAGCAGAAGGTATTTACGACAACTCCGTAATCGTATTCTACGGTGACCACTACGGTATTTCTGAAAACCATAACCGTGCAATGGCACAGTTCTTAGGAAAAGAAGAAATCACTGCATTTGACCATATGAACTTACAAAAAACACCGATGTTTATTCACGTTCCAGGTCAAAAAGAAGGTAAAACAATTTCGAAACCAACTGGTGAAATTGATATTAAACCAACTATTCTAAACTTACTTGGTGTAGATTCTACGAATGACGTTCGATTCGGTCATGATGTATTCTCACCTGATAATAAAGGATTTGTTGTTCTTCGTGACGGTAGCTTCGTTACAGATAAATACATGTACACAAACAGTACATTCTACGACCGTGCTACTGGCGAAGTAGTACAATTACCGAAAGAAGAATCTCAACCACTAATTGATCGTGCCCAAAATGAATTGAACATGTCTGATAAAATCATTGAAGGTGACTTACTTCGCTTCTCTGAAAGTAATAAGATCAAAACTGGTGAAGTAAAAACAGCTATTAAAGAAGAAAAGAAGAGCGCTGAGTAATCTCAGCCTCTTTTTTTATTTTCTTCCATACAACTACTTATATTCATTAACTTTAAAATTACATAACCTTTACCAAATATTCACATAGTGTTAATGAAGAATCTCTATAATAAAATATGTAAACAAGGTTCTACATATTTCTTATCTCTCATCTTTCGTAAGATCCCTTAAAGAAATGTGTAAATCTTTTGTTTCTACTTTCTTATAATTGTCTTTCAACATGTTTTGTTTCCATACACAAAGCATTCAACGAGACAATGTCCCTATGAAAGATAGCTACCCTCCTTGTGCAGCATTCCATAAGAATGTTGCTTTTTTTTATTTAAAAGCAGGATTCTCATTTCTTATTTTCGAATTTGTATATACAAAATGCTGTAAAGTGAAACTTTAATCAGCCCTCACCAATCGGGCATTTACGGGCATATGTAGAGAATTACTTACATAAAAATTACTATAGTGATTCTTATCTCGCATGAATGAAAGTTTCACGTTACTTACGAAAGGATGGGACGGAAATTGGCATACGAAAAATTTGTACTTTGGAATGATGAAGTTATTGATACAACAAAACAACAAACGTACATAGAACTTGAAGAGAGAGGTTCGCAGTTCGGAGATGGTGTCTACGAGGTTATTCGCCTATATAAAGGAAACTTTCACTTATTAGATCCGCACATAACGAGATTATATCGATCCATGGAAGAAATAGAATTATCGCTCCCTTTCTCAAAAGCTGAACTCATCACTTTACTTTACAAATTAATTGAAAGAAACCATTTCCACGAAGATGGCACAATTTATTTGCAAGTATCTCGCGGTGTACAAGCTCGCACACATATATTTTCATATGACAACCCTCCGACGATTTATGCCTATATTACAAAAAAAGAAAGACCAGCGTTATGGATCGAATATGGTATACGCGCTATATCAGAACCCGATACTCGATGGCTACGCTGTGACATTAAATCATTAAATTTATTACCAAACGTACTAGCTGCTACGAAAGCTGAACGGAAAGGCTGTAAAGAGGCACTTCTCGTAAGGAATGGTATTGTAACGGAAGGAAGCCATTCCAACTTCTTTTTAATTAAAAACGGAACTCTTTACACACATCCAGCCAATCACCTTATTTTAAATGGCATTATTCGTCAATATGTCCTTTCTTTAGCGAATACTCTTCACATACCTGTACAGGAAGAACTTTTCAGCGTTCGTGACGTTTATCAAGCAGATGAATGTTTTTTCACAGGCACAACGATTGAAATTTTACCAATGACCCACCTTGATGGAACCGCGATTCAAGATGGGCAAGTTGGCCCTATCACCAAAAAACTGCAAAAATCTTTTAATAAAATCTTGTTACAATCCAATATGTCATCTTCTTAAACACGAATAATTTCTGTCCTTTCATATTCAATATATGCATTTAAATGGAAATCAAGGTGTAAATTTATGCCTTGATTTTTTCTTGTAATCTTTTTGTCATATTCAGATTCCCACATAAGCCTTGACAGTAATCGACATGCTCTTTAGAATTTTTAACAGTTGGTAAATATTTCTTCACTACATTACAGACAGAAAGGAATCGACAAATTATGAAAAAGTATCTTGCCGGTCTTGCGGCAGTGTCTGTAGCAGGAGGAGCAGCACCTACACTTGATAGTGTTCAAGCTGCACCTGAACAAAATACACAAAAAGCTGCTACAACTGTCCAAGCTTCTGCATCAAACAACTCATCTTATACGGTAAACGCGAGCGTATTACATGTTCGTGCGGGATCAAGCACTTCTCACGACATCATCTCACGCGTTTATAACGGTCAATCACTAAACGTGATTGGCGAAGAAAATGGTTGGTTCAAAATTAACATTAACGGAAAAACAGGCTTCGTTAGTGGCGAATTTGTATCAAAAAGTGGAGCAACAAACAACAATGTAAGCACAGGTGGAAACAATAAAGTTACTGCTGATGTATTACGTGTACGTACAGCTCCTAACACTTCTAGTTCTGTTTCTGGGCGTGTATATGCAGGACAAGCATTAAACGTAATTGGACAAGAAAATGGTTGGGTGAAAATTAACCATAATGGACAAGTAGGTTATGTAAGTGGCGAATTCGTATCTGGCGTTTCTTCTAATGCGGGTTCTTCAAACAACAACACGAATAATAACAATAACAACCAAGAAGTAAAACCAGCAAGCGGAAACTATACAGTAAATGTATCTTCCCTTCGTGTTCGTACAGGTCCTAGTACTTCTCACACAACTGTAGGTTCTGTTACAAAAGGACAAGTAGTACAAGTTGTTGGCGAAGTTCAAGATTGGTTCAAAATCAATTACGCAGGACAAACTGCTTATATAAGCAAAGACTACGTAACAAAAGGCGGTTCTAACGAAAACGTTACAGAAGGCAACAAACAAGAGCAAAACAATAATAATGGAACTATTCAAACTGGCGGTTCTTATGTAGTTAACGCTACATCTTTACGTGTTCGTACAGGCCCTGCTGCTTACCATAGTGTAATTGGTGGCGTTTTAAACGGTACAACATTAAACGTAGTTGGATCTGAAAACGGTTGGTTTAAAGTAAATTACCAAGGAAAAACAGGCTTTGTTAGTAGCGAATTTGTAAAATTCGTTAAAGGTGGCACTACTACTCCTGAGCAACCAAAACAACCTGAACAACCTAACCAAGGCGCAATTGGCGACTACTACATTAATGCTTCTGCACTAAATGTACGTAGCGGCGAAGGTACAAATTATAGAATCATAGGCGCACTTCCACAAGGTCAGAAGGTTCAAGTAATCTCTGAAAACTCTGGATGGAGCAAAATTAACTACAACGGTCAAAATGGTTATATCGGAACACGTTACCTATCTAAAACACCAGTTGGAGGCGCAGTAGATAATAAGCCTAACAATAACCAAAATAACAATCAAAACAATAATACAGGCAATAATAGTGGCGACAGTTCTTCCGTACTTGCATATGCAAAATCAATGCAAGGTGTACCATACGTTTGGGGCGGAACTTCTGCTAACGGCGTAGACTGCAGTGGCTACATCTACCACGTATTTAAGAAATTTGGTCATAACATTAGCCGTCAAAGTGTTGCGGGATATTGGAGTAGCCTACCACAAACTTCAAATCCACAACCAGGTGACTTAATTTATTTCCAAAACACTTATAAATCAGGTCCTTCTCACATGGGTATTTACCTTGGGGGCGGATCATTTATCCAAGCTGGAGATAAAGGTGTAGCAATCGCTTCATTAAGTAACTCTTATTGGAAGAGCCACTTCTTAGGATACACGAAAGCACCTTAATTTAATAGTTTCAAAGCCTTCTAGTTTACTAGAAGGCTTTTTGCTATAAGTTCAACATATTACTCCCTTTCTCCTACCTTCTCTCTATAAAAATAATGTATCTATTCTTCCATTTCATACACTTTATTCTGCAAAAATAATCCATAACGTTATCATAATGTATATATTCTCATAAAAAACATAACCTATTTCATGTCTATTTATTTCATATGTGTTTTTTTGAAGAATTTTCTTTTTATTTAAACTTTTCATTAGACGTTTGACCTCCGATGTCCATTATGATAAGTTACTTAAGATGTTATATTCGTAAACGTATAGACAACTGGTTTATACACTGTTTTTACTATGAGGAAGGAGCATACACTGCATGAATCTTTTATGGGGAATTGGCGGCGTGATTGGGGTATTAGCAATTGCTTTCTTACTATCTTCCAACCGCAAAGCTATTAATTGGCGCACAATTTTAATCGCGCTAGCATTACAAATGTCATTTTCATTTATCGTATTACGATGGGATGCTGGTAAAGCAGGTTTAAAACACGCTGCTGACGGCGTTCAAGGATTAATTAATTTTTCTTACGAGGGAATTAAGTTCGTTGCTGGGGATTTAGTCAACGCAAAAGGACCTTGGGGATTTGTATTCTTTATTCAAGCACTACTTCCAATCGTATTTATTAGTTCATTAGTAGCAATCTTATATCATTTTGGTATTATGCAGAAATTTGTTAGCGTCGTTGGTGGTGCATTAAGTAAACTTCTTGGCACTTCTAAAGCAGAAAGCTTAAACTCAGTAACGACTGTATTTTTAGGACAAACTGAAGCTCCAATCTTAATTAAACCTTACTTAGCACGCTTAACAAATAGTGAATTCTTCACTATTATGGTAAGCGGTATGACAGCTGTTGCCGGATCAGTTCTTGTCGGCTATGCAGCAATGGGTATTCCGTTAGAGCACTTATTAGCAGCTGCAATTATGGCAGCTCCATCAAGCTTATTAATTGCAAAACTAATCATGCCAGAGACAGAAAAAGTAGATAATAACGTTGAACTTTCTACAGAACGTGAAGATGCAAACGTTATCGATGCAGCTGCACGCGGTGCATCTGAAGGTATGCAACTTGTTATTAACGTAGCAGCAATGTTAATGGCTTTCATCGCATTAATCGCTTTATTAAATGGTCTATTAGGATTAGTTGGATCTTTATTCCATATTAAACTTAGCCTTGATTTAATCTTCGGTTACTTATTATCACCATTTGCAATCTTAATTGGAGTTTCTCCAGGTGAAGCTGTACAAGCAGCAAGCTTTATCGGTCAAAAACTTGCAATCAACGAATTCGTTGCATACGCAAACTTAGGACCACACATGGCAGAGTTCTCTGACAAAACAAATCTAATTTTAACATTCGCAATCTGTGGATTCGCAAACTTCTCTTCTATCGCAATTCAATTAGGTGTAACAGGAACGCTAGCTCCTACTCGCCGTAAACAAATTGCACAATTAGGGATTAAAGCAGTTATCGCTGGTACACTAGCGAACTTCTTAAATGCAGCAGTTGCAGGTATGATGTTCCTATAAACTTATATAGAGTCTTCTCTTTCTACAAGAGAAGACTTTTTTCATGCAATCAAAACGTCTTTTATGTATCTGTTAATCACTTTATCCCAAATATAAGTACATTATGATACAATAATGTTTAGGTCTTTTTATTTTTCTGATGAAACTAGAGATACTACTTGTGGTTGCCCTTCAAAAGAATTTAACGACATGGTCAATTTCTTAATAATTGCGCATACTACAAGTATCTATGGATGAAATAGCTTTAAGGAGGAAAGTTTTGTGAAAGATAAGTTCTATAAAATCCTCTCTATGTGGATTTTACAAATTGTATTTTATTTTACTACTGTACATGTGACGAATTATGAGCATGCGCTCATTTTTACAATAATATACGTAATGGTAAATGTACTATTCTTATTTTTAGCTGACAAAACAGCATTTATTTTCTTCATACTAGGAACCATCATTTCCGTATTTTATTTATTTTATCAAGCATGGCTTCATTTATGGAGTACATCAGTTCAATGGCAATATATGATTACCCACTTCCTGATGGCAGCTAACTTCTTCATTGTATACATAACAACTCACCTATTGAAAAAAGTGATTCATGAAAATAAAACTTTAACTGAGCGTGTGAGAACGTTGGAACAATATATTGGAGAATCAAAATTACTAACAAGACAAGAATTCGAGAGACGCCAAGCGCTATTAACGACTGCAATGAATCGTCGTAATGAAACAGGCTTTATTGTTTACTTTGATTTCACTTCCTTTAGTAAATATACGAAGGAAAGTGTTATGGACCGTGTAGCTTCCTTATTAGTTGAAACCGTAAGGAATGATTTTGACCTTGCTGCTGAATATGATAATAATACACTAGTTATTTTATTACAAAACACAAATGAAGCTGGTGCTGACATTGTAATGAACCGCCTAAAGCCAAAAATGGAGCAATGGCTTGCAGCTGAAGCAATCCGAGATATAAAAATTTCACGCGAGCAAATTGGAAACAAAGGACAGACATTGTTATGATGACTCTCGTTATACTTCTTTTATTTCTTCTGTTTTGCGTACTCGTTTTTTGGATCAGTATCACATTTTCAATTAAATATGTACTTATTTTTACGGCCTTTCTATTCTCTGGCTTACTCGTTTACTACTCTTTCTTAACAATCGCGGGCTTAATCCATCGAAATAGTAAACGAAAAGATCGTACGCTAGAACATTATCCGAGCGTCGATATTTTCATACCTGCTCATAATGAAGGGGTCGTTATTAAAGATACTTTAGAGGCAATGGCGAAGATTGAATATCCAGGAAAGCTAACCATTTATTTATTAAATGATAACTCTCAAGATGAAACACCTGAAATCGGCGATGATTTCGACAAAGCTTATGCCCACATTCGTCACATTCGTGTTCCGTCCGGTGAACCGAAGGGTAAATCACGCGTATTAAACTACGGCCTTAGTATTTCAGATGGTGAATACTTCTGTGTTTACGATGCAGATAACCAGCCTGAACCACACGCACTGCGAATGCTTGTAGAGCACGCTGAAACAACTGAAGATGCTGTTGGAGCTGTTGGACATGTTCGTACAGTAAACGAAAAAAGAAACTGGCTGACGCGAATGATTTCACTAGAATTTCAAATCTTCCAGCTCCTTATGCAATCTGGACGCTGGTTACTATTCCAAACGGGCTCACTGACAGGAACAAACATGCTTCTTCGTCGCTCCGCACTAGAAGAGCTTGGTGGCTATGACCCTTATGCAATTGCAGAAGATGCCGAATTAACATTACGAATTACACAAAAAGGTTATCTCTTACCAATAGTCCCAGAATCAGTTACTTGGGAACAAGAACCAGAGCATTTAAAAATCCTTATTAAACAACGTACACGTTGGCTCCAAGGGAATTTATACATTTTAGAAAAAATGTTCTCGTCATTAAGCTTCTTTAAAGGAAAACTGCTCGTTCATTCCTTACAACAAGTTCTAGTGTATGTTGTATTTTGGCTATTCCTAATCATTTCGAACGTTTGGTTTGTAATTGGGCTACTCGGGATATTCCAAATTCAATATAGCATTCCGCTACTATTTATGTGGTATGTCGCATATATTACATATGTTTCACAATTATTTAGTGCCCAGAGTGTCGAACGAACCTTTACACCGACTAATATTTTTATTAGCGTTATTATGTACTTTACGTACGCACAGCTCTTTACGTACTTATTTATTCGTAGCTTAATCTTATACTTACGTGCAAAGAGTAAGAAACAAGTCATCGGCTGGGATAAGACAGTTCGATTCAAAAAAGATAAATAATAAAAATAAGCACAGAGCGCCGTATGCCCTGTGCTTATTTATTGCCGTATAAATTATATATCAGACAATACCCCTTAGCTGAAAGTAATTTCACGTCCATCCCCCAACGAACGATCGACCTTCATTTATATACGAAAAAGTGATTGCTATTTTTGTAGAACCAATTGCTTCTCTTGCTGTTCTTTGCGCGTTTCAGTCTTAGGTTCCGTGCTTTCTTGGACACTACGATGTGCCACACGTTTCAAACAAATATGCTTCCACTTTCTTTCGTAACGTTTCATTATTCTAGATGTCCCCCTTGAATGCGCTTTAAAACTATTTGAAATCGCTTACAGGAAATAATATAGCACATATACATAAAAGTGACAACACATTTCCGACATATTTTTGACAAAAATACGAATAGAATTCGTAAGGTATCGAATGTTGTCGAAACTTATCGTTTTTTCTTCATATAAAAGGCATACTACTTATATGATAAAGTATTTTATTTCCCTTACCCGCATTTCAAATTCCTTCTATATAAAGTGAAACTTTAATCAGCACTCACCAATCGGACTTTTACAGGCAGCCCAACAAATAGAGGGATTAAAAAAAGAGCTGATATAAAATCAGCTCTTTTCCTTCTATTATTAATGCCGCTTCATACGTCCTTCTTTTTGTAACTCTTTAAATAATGCTGCCATCATAAAGAAAATAACAAAGACGAATGGGAATGCCGCAATGATAGCTGCTGTTTGTAATGCTTCTAATCCGCCAATATATAATAAGGTTGAAGCTATCGCGGCTAGAACGATACCCCAAATCATTTTAATACGATTTGGTGGGTTTAAACTACCATGTGTCGTTAACATCCCTAAAACGAATGTTGCAGAGTCTGCAGATGTAATAAAGAATGTAGAAATAAGAAGAATCGCTAAAACAGATAAAGCTGATCCAAAGCTTCCCATTTGATCAAACATAGCGAATAATCCTACTTCTGTTCCCATCTCTTTAATTTTTTCAAAGACATGTGCATCACTAAACAGCTCCATGTGAATACCAGTCCCGCCGAAAACTGAGAACCAAAGTGCACCTATTACGGTCGGTACAAGTAACACACCGATAACAAACTCACGAATTGTACGACCTCGTGAAACACGAGCAATAAACGTACCTACGAACGGTGACCACGCAATCCACCATGCCCAATAGAAAATTGTCCATGACTGAATCCATTGATTTCCGCCTTCATCCAATGGACTTAAACGGAAACTCATACTTGGCAATTCTTGAATATAAGAACCTATTGTTGAAGTGAAGTAATTCATAATAAAGTTTGTTGGACCTGCAAATAATACAATGATCATAAGTGCAAATGCAAAAATAATGTTCGTATTACTTAAATATTTAATTCCTTTATCAAGACCTGTTTGTGCAGATAACATGAAAAGAACTGTTACGATTGCAATAATAACTAACTGTGTCGTTAATGAATTCGGAATAGATGTTAAATAGCTAACACCACCTGCAATTTGTTTTGCACCGAGACCTAACGACGTTGCAACACCAAACACAGTTGCGAAAACAGCTAACACATCAAACGAATGAGCAATACGTCCGTGTTCCCCGCCCTTAAATAACGAACCTACTGTTGCACTAATCGTACTCGCTTTTCCTTTTCTAAAGGTAAAATAAGCAATACATAACGCTACAAACGCATATAGTCCCCAAGGATGTAATCCCCAATGGAAAAATGAAAAACGCAGTGCAAGGCGTGCACTTTCCTCAGTTGCACCTTCTCCAAATGGAGGTGCGTATAAATGGTTTAATGGTTCGGCAACGCCCCAGAAAACTAAGCCGATACCCATACCAGCACTAAATAACATAGCAAACCATGTCATATAACTATAATCAGGTTCGTCATCATCTTTACCTAAACGAATAGAACCGTATTTCGAAACAATTAAAAAGATAGATACACCTAAAATAATAGAAACGGAAATAATATAAAACCACCCAAACTTACTAACTAATGCAGTTTGAATTGCGGTTGTTACATTTCCTAAGCTACCTTTTCCAATAATAGATTCGGGAATAATCCCCCAAATTGTAAATGCAATACATAATGTTAATGAAACGATGAATGTTTTTGTCAGTTTCCTCATCAAATCCCCCTTCGTAGGTTTCGCTTTTATAAATAACATAAATTCCGATATGTAAAATCGGATAGAAAACTATAATTTTGCGGTGATTTTCTTACTTTCACCTTCACCAATTAGAATTCTTATGGACAGCCTTACCTTTCGTATAACCTTTTCACTCTGCAAGAGCTACAAGATAGAAATACTACTGTCAAATTGTGTGAGAAAAATGCGGATAGGAATGTATTTTCCTAAAAAAGGATGTGTTACATATGTAAAAAAGGGCAAATTTCTTCCTTGCAACCCTTTCGTTTTGTAACAATTATGCGGTTTTTTTGCTAGTATATAGCACGTGTTTATAGATTCACAAACAAAATGTTTATGTTTATATAACTATATTACCCATAAAACGGTAAAATACTCAAGGAATGTAATCGTTTAGTAAACATTATGTAATATTCCTGTAATATTTTTATTTACGGCGAAAAAAATATGTTGTATTAAATATTTTGAATATAACTAGAAACCTATGATTCATATAGAATGAAAAACGCTTTCCTATATTTTTTGTTATATTACAGGATGTTAACGACTTATTACGAATGGTTTGTAATTGTGTGTTTTCCCTAAATCCGAAAAAATCTGTTGCTATAATGAGGACACGAAAACAAACGCAATGGAGGCTATCATGAAAAAATTAATTGGAATAGCAACAGCAGCAGTTTTTGGTCTTGGGATTTTCACATCATCTGCTAATGCAGAAACTGTTGTAACAACAGACGTACTAAACGTACGCGAAAACCCTACTACGGAATCAAAAGTTGTCGGTAAATTACTAAACGGTAATAAGATAGATGTTCAAAATACAGAGAACGGATGGTCAAAAGTTACTTTAGACGGTAAAGACGCATTCGTAAGTGCAGAGTTCACAAAAAGCATCTACTACGTAACAGCTAACGTATTAAACGTACGTGCTGAAGCGAACACAAACTCAGAAATTCTTGGAAAGTTGAAGAAAGACGATGTAATCGAAACAACGAACCAAGTACAAAATGAGTGGTTACAATTTGAATATAACGGGAAAACAGCTTACGTTCACGTTCCTTTCTTAACAGGTACAGCACCTGTAATTGAGAAACAAGAAACGGCTGTTCCTGCTAAAGCTGAAGCACCAGCTAAGGCTCAAGCACCTGCAGCACAAGCAAAACCAGCTGCTAAGCCTGCTGTGAAAGCGGCTGAAACTAGCGAACCATCTGGTGGTCGTGAGTTAACAGTTGTAGCTACAGCATATACAGCTCACCCGAGCGAAAACGGTGGCACATATGGCGGCCGTGTATTAACTGCAATGGGTCATGATTTAACTGCGAATCCAAACATGAAAATGATCGCTGTTGACCCGAAAGTAATCCCATTAGGATCTAAAGTATGGGTAGAAGGTTACGGAGAAGCTATCGCTGGAGATACTGGTGGTGCAATTAAAGGTAACCGTATCGATATCTTACTTGGATCAGATAGTGCTGCTCAAAAATGGGGACGCAAAACTGTTAAAGTGAAAATTTTAAAATAACCAATGACTGCTAAATTACAAGCCGGTTCTCTTTATTGAGAGCTGGCTTTTATTTATTTATAATACATATAAGGAGGCTATGCCCATGAATGTACAAGCAAAAGTAGACTGGATTGGTACGCCAAAACCGTACATATATAAAGATGACGTAACATATAACGCTACTTCTATTGATTTCTCACTCGCTGGCGATGATAACCGCTATAAGTTAATTGTGCTCAAGTCTGAAAACAATACACATTACAAAATTGTGCAATATGGAATAAAACCAGGTTCTCAAAAGCCATTTCCTATCGACATTCCATTTGAACAAAATATGTTGCCAATTATAGAGCAAATATTACATGATTCGTATGTACAAGCGATATTAAAGGAAACGCACTCATAATCGTAAAAAAAGATATCACCTCGCCGGATTTTTCGGCTAAGTGATATCTTTTTTATTTTCCCTTCATGAACAAAATTCAAGAAAAATATATCAACGATTTTTCAATTATATCTATCATAACTTACGATATATCAACGGTTTGACACAAAATATCGATTTAGCTACAAAAAAGAGGCTGTTCAAATATTGAACAGCCTCTTTCATATTAACGAGTTGGACCAGATACATCTTCTGATTTCAACGTATTATTTGCACCAAGAGAATAATACAACATCTTTCCATTTCCATTCACAGTTACAATATGTTCGTTATTAAAACTTTTGAACTTCACAGATCCATCACCGTAACGAATATGATACTCTTCATATGTCGTTACTTTATATTTCGTATCACTTTGACGCTCTACATTACGAACTTCCATCGTTAATAAGTCTTCCGTAATTCCTTTTTTGTGTAAATACTGTATATAATCACGGTCTTCCTTATACGATTTCCCGCTCTTATCATAATTATTTTCAATTAAACTAAAATCATTTAATGAAATTGCACGTACGTTATCATAAATATGATTTCTTACAAATTCGCCCACTGCTGAATTTGATGTTTCTTTCGGGAATTTTAAGTAATACGTGCTTTGGTCTCCAATTTTAATACTTTCAGATTTCATCACACCAAAATCAGTAGTTTTCTCTAAATGTACTTCTACTGTTTCATCTGTGGATACAGGGCCAAGTTTATAACTTCCATAACTTAATTTTCCACGTTTTTTCCCGTTCACAAATACAGTTGCATCACTTTCATCAGAAGAAATGCTTACATACTTGCCTTCAAGCGATAAATCCACTTTCACTTTCTCGCTCTGCTCATCCGCTAAATCTACTTCTTTCTCTGTTTCTAATTCAGTAAGTTCTGTCTTCGCCGTTGCCTTTACAACATATGTACCTGGGAAGTATGGCCCCAACTCTTTCGAATTTTTATCACTAGAAAGTTCTGCTTCTTTTTTGTCATTCACATATATTTCTGCATTCTTTGCAGTTGTACTTACATTCACATAATAAGATTTCATGCTGAACTTATACTTTGGATATAAGAACCACTCTTTTCCCTCTTCTACTATTTCCCCGTCTTTAAATGCAGGTTTATCTTTTGTTAACTTTTGATCTACTGTCTCTTTCTGTAAATAAGACAACAATTGTTTGTTGTAAGAAGGATTCTCTTTTAAATAACGCATGTACGCTTTAATATCCTCTGTCTTAATCTTTAAACTTGAATCATTTGCTTTCACAAACTCATCAATTGCGTTAATATCTTTCTTTTGGAATGCTTCAATCATTACATTTACTTGCTTTTCTTTTGAAAACTTATATGCTCCAAATTTATATGCCCCAAATAATAAAATAACAATAATAGCAAAACCAATGATTAAAAATAAATTTTTCTTACTTTTCACTGGTTTTGTCTCGCTTTGTAATTCTGTATATGAAGCAGCAGTGTTATCAACGATTACTTCTACTTTACTCCCACACTCAGGACAAAAGTTCAAATGGTCTGCAACGTTCTTTTTACATGTTCCACAAAACTTCAACGTGCTCTCCTCCTATTTTTTAGCTAATTTCATTCCAGCAAATGCTGCTACATATGTCACAATCAAGCTAAACAAAGTTAAATATATAAATGAATTTTGCATAGATAATACCGTTCCACTTGTTCCAAATAAACCTGTTACAGTTCCTGAAACATTAATTTGGAACTTAGAAATCATATTCATTACAATCATCATAATTGTGTAAGAACCACTGCATACCGCTAATGTAATATATATATTGGCAGTCGATAATTTAGCTAACTTTCTTCCCGCTCTAAACATAAAGAACAATGGAATAATAAGCAGTAATAAACCATAATGGAATACGTTATTCACTTTATCAAATTCTGCAAGGCTTTCCTCATTTGCTCCTTTTGAAATCAATATCTCTCTAAGCTCTACGCCATTTACAGAGACGCCTGATATAAATGAAAATGATAGTGTGCTCTCATATGCTTTTGATTTCTTACCAATTCCAGTAAATTCTTTACTAAGTGCTGGACTTGATACTTCTAACGGCGCAAAATGAGCCATACTCCATAATTGAGGTGTTAACTCTAATGCTAATAATGTACTTTCTGATTTTAAAGTTGTTATTTCTTTTAATGGTTCAATACCATCTTCCTTACTTACTAACGCCATAATACAAACCGCTACTGCTGTTACTAAAAGTCCTTTTATCATAGCTGAAACACCGTAATAAACAGACGCTCCATATGGCATTAACTCTTGAAATGCTGCTGCCATATTGTTTTTGCTTGTATGAGCAATAAATCCTAATAAAGTAAATAATGTCCCACATACAAAACCACTCAATAAACTCTTAATCGCTGAATAGCCAACCGTAATCTTACCTGCTTCTGAGAATGGAATTGCAAAAGATTGTGATGCTATAAAACTTATAATGAATAAAAAGACGCCATAAATAATACCAACTGTTGATGCCATAAAAATTTGATCTTTAATCGTTTTCGCAACATGCTGCTTCCCTAACCAAATTCCTGTACCAGCGAAAATAATAAATGGAATGATTAATAGTAATGTAAATGGAGTATGCCAAGATAAAGAAAATATCAATCCACTATCGTCGTTAGCTGTAAAACCAAGTAAATGATAACTTAACATCGTAGAAGTTGCACTCGAATAAAAATTCGGCAACATATCTAATTCTTTCGCAAATTTGCTAAACATCTCACTTATTATAGAAGAAAATAATAAACTACCAATCCAACCAGCAATTAACATGAGAATACTTGCAACAGCCCCACCAATAAAACCTTTTTGTAAAACGGCTTTATCTGCTTTAAATTCAACTTTAGGAGCACCATCCATTGTAGGCAATTTTACAGAGTGTTCTTTTTTCTTCGCAACAAATAAAGAATACCCACACTTTTGACAATATAAATTTTTTTGAGCATTTTCATTGCCACAACCTTTGCAGTATTTTGCAGTATCTTTTTCTAATGTTATTGCATCTATAGCTCCTGCAATCTCCATACTACCTTCATTTGGACAATAATTTACTTCTTCACCATGTTGTTTTCCACATGTGCGACAATACATTTAATTCACTCCCCACTTTGCTTAATTCCACAAACTGGACAGTAAGTAGAGTTTTTATCGATATGCTCATTACATGAAATACAATTTACCGTTTCACCTTCATTTTCTACTGCTAACATTGGGTTAGGCTTTCCACACGAACCACAAAACTTATCATTTATTGATAAAGGTCCACCACATTCACATGTAGCTTTTTCACCTTGTTGTTTTTGCAATTCAACAATGCGTTTTCTTGCTTGATAAATAGCTACATCAAATTCTTGAACTGGAGCAATCATTTCTTTTAAGCTCGCTTCATTTACTCCATTTCCTCTTAATTGAACGTACACTTGCTGTCCAACCTCTAATAGAACCTCTGCTTTTTTCTGCATTTGCACTTGCATTCCCTTTTTCAATTGAGCAATTTCTTGTGCAACTTGCAACTTCATTTTCCCTTGTTCTATTCCTTCTTGTAACTTATTCATTCCACTACCTAACTTCGTCTGTAAATCTGACAAATCATTTCTCCTCCTATACGTATATATTAATATATGAAATTAACATTTTATATATTACCATGATTTTCAAGTTATGTAATCCAAATTTCATTTTTTCTGTTTTGAGCATTTTTTGTTTATAATGGTAAAGGAAAGAAATATGTGTACGGAGGAATATTATGCTGCAACACTCAATTACGAAAGATGAAATTATGATGATTGCGAATGAGTTCGTTCAAGGACTAGATCCACAGCAAACAGCTGATCAGGAACATGTCGCTACAGCTCGGCACCTATATCGTAGTGGTGTTGTCTATAACGTTGACTTTGATGGTTATACACTATCAGGAACTGTAGATGCGGAAGGCAACGTATATAGCGTTCATATTCCGATTCGTAACGTCGCTGAAAGTTATTGTGATTGCTTCGCACCAACACAATGTGAGCATATGCTTGCTGTATTACTATCTGCAGCGTCTAGTTTCGGGCAAGTAGGAGATGTATTAACTTTATTTAAAAATAATACGAAACCTTCCCTTCCTCCTATTCGAACTGCAAGACAAGTATTGCAATCATCAGCTTTTGAAGAAACGGATTATAAAAGTTGGCAATCGTATTTTGAAAAAGAATATGAATCATTTAAAAAAGAACAAGCTCGGCTTACTTATAAACAAATGTATTTTCTTATGAGTATCTTTACAGATTTCTATACGAAACTTGAGCGGAAAGCTCCGCGTGTCATTGCGATACATGAATTATTCAGATTACACGCAGCACTTTACTGCTTTCAAAAGTTATTAGAAGAAATTCAGGCATTCGACGCAAACAAAACGTATTCTTATCACCAACCTGTTAATGTCATTCGCCTATTTGTAGACAAAGTGGAATCCATCGTTCGGGACTTACAATCAGAAGCGATTCCTTCAGAGTCTGAAATAATTTTACAAGAAACAGCTCGTCTCGTTCATGAAGTATTCTTCTCTACCGACACTTATACGCAAGAGCGATTTTTCATTTATCGTCACATATGGAGTGAACTTTTAAACAATAAAGAGAAAATACAAGAAGAAGAAAAACGAATCGATACGAAAATCAATCCACTATCCAAAGCGTTAGCGTCTTCCCATCTTCTCTTTTTGAATGACGAAGATCTACTAGCGATGGACTTACTAAAAAAACAGCCTGCTTCTGTTGTGAGTCTATACTTCTATTGGTTAGAAGAACTATTAAGTGCCATGCAGTGGAATCGTGCAAAAAATTGGCTTTCCTTTACGTATAAACAAGTAAAGAAAACGATCCAAGATCACGAAAATACGATTTTTATAAAAGATGTCGTTCGGCTATTTGTAATCATGTATGAAACATATGCAACACATACAAATGAACAAGCTGGTTTCGAAATGATCTTACAAGAACTATTACCGTATAGTTTCACAAACTATGAACAGTACGTACTCGCGAAAAAACAGTATCGCACATGGGCAGAACTTCATCTCCTATATGGATTTGAAGCAATTGAACTGTTAAAAGAGCCACTGAAAGATATTGAAAAAGAAGCGCCAGAAGCGGCACTTCCGCTTTACCATCTTGCTGCTGTAGAGGCGATTGAAGAACGAAATCGTAAATCATATAAACGCGCAGTTCGTTACTTAAAGAAATTACGTACATTATATAAACGATTAAAACGCACCGATGAATGGGATGCTTTCATTATTCACATTGCCAATCTCCATTCACGTCTGCGTGCACTACAAGAGGAATTACGGAAAGGAAAATTAATCGATGATCAATCAAACTGAAGTAACAATTAGGCTCCAGCATGTTAGTCAAGGTTGGTTCCTTTGGGGAGAAGATGACAGCGGTACTCCATTATCCGTAACAAGTTGGAAACGAAATGCATTCACATGGCACTCCACTTCTTTCTACGGTACGTTTCTAAAAGAAGCAACCTTCGAAGGAAAACAAGGTGTGCTGCTAACAAATGCACAAGCCTTTGAATACATTGCAAACAAACCGATGAATTCATTTGCACATATGCAAATAAACGGACCTATTACAGCCCTTACGAAAGATGCAAATGAATTATGGGATGCCTTTACGAGTGGTAGCTTCGTACCAAATATGAATCATTGGTCCAAACAACCATCTTGGAAAGTTCAAAATACACCAATTGAAGATGACACATTAGCATCTCTTTTCTCAGCAGCAGTTAATGAAAGCATATTACAAGATAATCGCTCAAATGATGGCTGGGAAGATGCAAAAAGACTATATGAACATTACGACTTTACGAAAAGACAATTAGAAACAGCACTACATGAAGAAGATTGGCTTCGAAAAATTGGTTATATTGAAGATGATCTTCCGTTTACAATCGGACTAAGACTGCAAGAACCACAAGAAGAATTTGAAATGTGGAAGCTTGAAACAATTGTGACACCAAAGCGCGGGGCGCATCGCATATATGTATATGAAAACATCGATTCCTTACCGAAAAGATGGCACGATTACGAGGAACGGATTACAGAAACACAAGAAGGTTTTAGTAAGCTCATACCGTGGTTAAAAGAAGGAGATACGTTCCGAAATGAGCTCTTTGAAACCGAAGCGTGGAACTTCTTAACAGAAGCAAGCAATGAATTACTTGCAGCCGGCATTACAATTTTACTACCATCATGGTGGCAAAATTTAAAAGCAACAAAACCGAAATTACGTGTCCAGTTGAAGCAAAATACAGCACAAACACAATCGTTCTTCGGTATGAATACGCTCGTTAATTTTGACTGGCGCATTTCGACGAACGGCATTGATTTATCGGAAAGCGAATTTTTCGAACTCGTTGAACAAAACAAACGTCTATTTAATATAAACGGTCAATGGATGCGACTAGATCCAGCCTTTATCGAAGAAGTAAGGAAACTAATAAACCGTGCCGATAAATACGGACTAGAGATGAAAGATGTCCTGCAGCAACATTTATCAAATACGGCTGAAACGGAAATTGTAGAAGATAATAGCCCGTTTACTGATATTGAAATCGAACTAGATGGATATTATGAAGAGCTATTCCAAAAGCTACTTCATATTGGAGATATTCCAAAAGTAGACGTCCCTACTTCACTAAACGCAACACTTCGTCCGTATCAACAACACGGTATTGAATGGTTATTATATTTACGAAAGCTTGGATTTGGAGCATTGCTAGCTGACGATATGGGACTTGGGAAAAGTATTCAAACAATCTCTTACTTACTATATATAAAAGAAAACAATCTCAAAACAGGCCCTGCATTAATCGTAGCACCGACATCTGTTCTTGGAAATTGGCAAAAAGAATTTGAGCGTTTCGCACCGAATTTACGTGTTCAATTACATTACGGAAGTAATAGAGATAAGGGCAATTTATTTGAAGATTTCCTTCAATCGGCAGATGTTGTATTAACATCTTATGCATTGGCTCAGCTCGATGAGGAAGAACTGACTTCATTATGCTGGGATGCTGTTATTTTGGATGAAGCACAAAATATTAAGAACCCACATACGAAACAGTCGAAAGCAGTACGAAACTTGCAAGCAAATCACAAAATCGCTTTAACTGGTACACCGATGGAAAATCGCCTCGCTGAACTTTGGTCCATTTTCGACTTTATTAATCATGGATATCTCGGAAGCTTAGGGCAATTCCAGCGCCGCTTCGTCACACCGATTGAAAAGGATCGTGATGAAGGAAAAATCCAGCAAGTTCAACGGTTTATCTCACCATTTTTACTGCGCCGAACGAAGAAAGATCAAACAGTTGCGTTAAATTTACCAGATAAACAAGAACAAAAAGCTTACTGTCCTCTTACTGGTGAACAAGCTTCCTTATATGAACAACTTGTTCAAGATACACTGCAAAATGTCGAGGGATTAAGTGGAATTGAAAGACGCGGCTTTATATTACTTATGCTGAACAAGCTAAAACAAATTTGTAATCATCCTGCTCTTTATTTAAAAGAAGAAGAACCACAAAATGTCGTTGAACGCTCCATGAAAACAAAAACGTTAATGGAGCTCATCGAAAATATAAAAGATCAAAATGAAAGTTGCCTCATCTTCACTCAATACATCGGTATGGGGAACATGCTAAAACGTGTGCTAGAAGAAAAATTCGGCCAGCGTGTCCTCTTCTTAAACGGTAGTGTACCGAAAAAAGATCGTGACAAGATGATTGAGGAGTTCCAAAACGGAACGTATGACATTTTCATCTTATCCTTAAAAGCTGGCGGAACAGGACTAAACTTAACCGCTGCCAACCATGTCATTCACTACGATCGTTGGTGGAATCCAGCTGTGGAAAATCAAGCAACAGACCGCGCATATCGTATCGGTCAAAAACGATTTGTGCATGTTCACAAACTCATTACAACAGGAACGTTAGAAGAAAAAATTGATGAAATGCTAGAAAGAAAACAATCTCTAAACAATGCGGTCATCACAAGCGATAGTTGGATGACTGAACTATCAACAGACGAACTAAAAGAATTACTTGGTGTATAAACATAAAACACAAAGAGCTAATCTCATAATGAGATTAGCTCTTTTTTCTATTCCAAAACCAATTACTTATTATAATCCCGGTTAATCCGCCGCACGTATCAAGCAATGAATCTTGCCACATTGGTGTACGGTCCCCCGTATACCATTGATGGATTTCATCAAATGTTGCATAACCTGCCACGAAAAGAAGAGCATATATAAAACATCTTTTCCTCGAATGACCTGATCGATGAAAAGCGTAATAAATCAATGAACCTAGCATAAAGAACACCATAAAATGAGCACCTTTACGAAGGAAAAACTCAATAAATCCGCCTACACCTTTATTCGCAATACTAACAGGGGTTCCTCCACCATAATCGATAGATACCCATGAAAAATGCTCTTTCACAAATTCAACATTTACATATTGTTCAATATCTGAACGCATATCCTGCTTTTTATATGGTTGTGCCGAAGAATAGAAAATCAGCCCCATCCATAGTAATACAGGAATCCAAAATAACCATTTACGATTCATTATCCAGAATTCTCCTCTCTTAATCTTTTAAGGGTACCAAAAAAAAGAAAAAATTTCACGCCAAAACATGACATTTGTACCCTATTTATAAAGTGAAAGGAGGTGATACACATGGCAATTGAAACAATCGTAATGGATTTAACTTTACGTCTTGTCTTAAACAACGGATTAGATAAGAACGGCAAAACAGTTTTCAAGAGCAAACAATTTAAACGTGTTAAAACAAATGCGAGCTTAGATCAAGTACACAACGTAGCTCATGCTCTCGCTTCCTTACAAGCATCACCACTTCACGCTGTACAACTTGTAAGCACATCAGATCTTTCTAAACTATAAAGTAAAACTCAGATCAGTGGGGATTTTATTTATCCCCGCTGATTATTAGCCCGCAATTTAACCAGCAGACCCGAATCCCGTAAATAGCGGGATAAATACAAAGGAGGAAATAACACATGCAAGTACTAGAGTTGATTTTCGCGAAAGAAGATGGAAAAACAGTCGTTTTTTCTATCGATACGCCTATCACACCCATCGATGCACAAGTCGTAAATCAAGTAATGGATACAATCCTTGCCTCATCTGTATTTTCATCCATTGATGAAAATACAAGAAAAAAGGGAGCTCGCCTTGTAGAAAAAAATGTATCTGAAGTTCCAATTACTCTATAAAATAAAAAAGACGAATCTGCATCATTTTGCAGATTCGTCTTTTTTCTTCGGCATTTCAATCGGAATAAAAATCTTTGAAAAACCGACGCATACGTACTTATAATGTTCTTCACCTATATCAAACTCAGTCGTATATGTTGAGAAGAATATATAATCATTTCGCTTCGTATAATGATCAATTAATAACCCAACTTGTGGCTCAACATACTTTTTCGCTAACTTTTTACCGGCCGATGCCAAGTCGCCAAGGAGACCCTCTTCATTCTCTTTTTGAACTTCATCTAGCTTCTTACTCACATCATTTCGCTTCATAAACTGCTTCGCTGCCCATTCTGTATATTCCCCTTTACTCGGATTGCTGTTTGCTAAATATACTAGGAGAATGACAACTAAAGCCATAATAATATACTTTTTCTTCATACTATATCACCGCCTACTCTTTTCTATTTTCATATATATGTACAAGCGATGCAAATTAGAAAGACTATCACCTATTGATTGTAAACGAATAGCCAAAATTTACAATATGAAATAGAATATTAACAATCAATTTACTTAATTTATATATAATTATATTCAGAACGAAAATTATAAGGGAGGATATAGAATTATGGATAATGAAAACAACATTTTTATTTCTAGTTCTACAATGATGCTTGAACCATGTAAACACCCTTATTACCGTACAAAAATTATCGACAGTAGCGGGAACCATCTTTACTCCTGTCAAACTGCTCTCCAACTTATACAGAAATCTTGTCTAACAAATATTCATTCTACTTATCAAGGGAGACGTAATGCCGTAAAAACAAAATTTAAATTTAAACAAAACGTTCCAATTCCGATCAACCATAGAGAATATATTTGTGCTTTCCCAACAGAATCTCCTGCTTCTCCAAATTGTATTTGGCTTTTCTTCAAACATATTCATACAATAGAGTTTTTCCAAAAAGCTAAACAAGCTAAAATTCATTTTTCAAACGGAGCTACCGTAACGATACAAATTAGTTCCCATAAGTTAAGTCAGCAATTATGGAAAGCTGGATATGTATTATCCCAGATGAACATGCAAGATTCATCACCTTAATAACAAATAGAATGGAAGGTAGTATTTCCTTACCTTACCTTCCATTCTATTTGCTATTTTTATCCTCTTACACTATCTCGCATTTTCTCGAGTGCTTGCCGATACATCCATCTTACTTGATAATATGTCATTTCCGTCTCTAAAGCGATTTCTCCCATCGTCTTTCCTACAAAAAAACGTTCAAAAATAATATACTTCTCCTTCTCATCTAACACACTCATAAAATCCTTCACTCTTATTTCAACATCTTCAAAATGAAAGATTTCTTCATACTCACCTACACATACACATCTTTCTTGCAAAGTAGATTCTTTCTTCAATCTTTCTAATATATAACCACGCACCGTTACAAGTGCATATGCAGGGAAATACCCCTTCTCCGCATCAAATCTTTCATACGCATGCCAAAGACCAATTAAACCACATTGATAATACTCTTCATGATCTTGACGAATACCTAGCTTCTTTATTTGATTTACAATCATCCCTTCATACAAAACAACTGTCTCTGTAAAAGTCGCTGGCTTCACACAGTACCCGTTTCTAAAAGGTATACCTTTCTAGTATTCCGCGGTACTTTCACAATATAAAAATAAGGGAAAGATTTCACTGTGAGTAATTTCAAATACTACCGACGGAATTTGAAATTACACTATGTAGTATTTGAAATTTTGTTGGCGGTATTTGAAGTAAGGGTAAAAATAAAAAAGGTGACTCTCTTGAAGAGTCACCTTTTTAAAATAATATGTTATGCACCAAAGCCGCTTACTAAACCTCTTACAACGCCGAATGCAATTGTTAGGATAAAGAAGATTACAATTAAAATCGTAGCTTGTTTCTTACTTAAACCAGCTACAATGTGTAAGCCTAGTCCTGTTAGAATGAGGCTCCAAATATTAAAAATTTCAATTGAAGAGGCAATTCCATGTGCTACTGTCCCTTGTTCAAATAAAGGAGCTAAACTTGTATAAACATCAGTGCCATTTCCATCAAAAATAAAGCCTAATCCTGCATTTAACAATCCGCCGATATAATAAACCAGATTAGCATATAAGTAAATCGATAGTATTTTCATGTACGGTGTATCATTGCTCATAAACATCATAATAATTTTATAAAAACCTGCCGCAATAAAGAGACCTATAGGTGTTCCTAATAGACCAACAAGTGCGCCTCCACCAAGGGTAAATCCTTTTACCATTGCCCCTTCTTCACCATTTAATTCTTTTGCCAATTCTGGAGTACTAATTAATGTTAAGTAAGACACTGCTGTTGCTATAATCGTTCCTAATATAACAAATAAGAAAAATACTCCCCAAACCGGACTTTTCGTCTTCATTCTCTCAAACTGCTCACCTGGAGAAGTAATCATTCCTAATAATGATGGCTTCTTCGCACCTACATCTTGCGTATTAATATTTGCTTCCATTATAACGCCTCCTTCTATTTATATAACCCGTTCTAACGGGCGGTTCACTTCCTCGCAAGAGGCTACGAACCGCCCACTAGAACGGTAATGTGTAGTTCTACTACACTATTAATTACTCATAACGCAATGCTTCAATTGGATCTAATTTCGCAGCTTTGTTTGCTGGAATTAATCCGAAAATAATACCGAGTGTCATCGAGAACAGTACGCCTCCAACGACAACTTCCCATGAAACAAGTGGTGGCCATTTTGCGAATGTAGAAACGATATATGCTCCGCCATACCCAAGACCAATTCCGATCAAACCACCTAGAAGTGTTAACATAACTGCTTCAATTAAAAATTGTAATAAAATTTTACTACGCGTTGCTCCAAGTGCTTTACGTACACCAATTTCACGCGTACGCTCCGTTACAGATACAAGCATGATGTTCATAACACCAATTCCACCAACGACTAATGAAATACCAGCGATACCACCGATGATCATCGTCATAATGTTAGTAACTTTAGAAACATTTTCTTGGAATTCTTTTAAATTAACCAGTTCATATTTACCCGGAATTTCACTTGGCTTACGGCTATTTAATACATCAACAGCTTGTTTCCCTGCTGCTTCTAAATCGTCTACATTTTTAGCTTGAATTGCGATACTTTGAATTTCATCTGTTCCGTATAAAACAGGCCATAACGTAAGAGGGATTAACGCTTCTTCCATTTCAAATCCCATAAATTCATTATCAGATGTATACACACCGACAATTTGCATCGGTTGTCCTTTCATCTCAATAATTTGTCCTACTGGATTTACGCCCTTAAATAACGTCTCTTCTGTTTTTGTACTAATCATCACAACGTTATTTGCATGAGAAATATCTGATTCATTTAAAGTACGTCCCTTTACGACCTTTACTTTATTAACCGCAAAATATTCATTATCAAGACCAATAACATTCAAATTTGCTTTTTTATCATTTACATCAAGCACCTCTGAATTCTGGTTTGTCGTAATAACATGTGAAACATCTTTCACTTGTTTTACTTCCAAAATATCCTCTTCCGTTAACTTCGGCATTTCAAATCCACCTATAGCAAACTCATCATTAATATCTGGTTTAAATTGAATTGGCATAAGGTTATTACCACCAGAACCTGCGAATTTCGACTTCAGCATCGCTTCCCCGCCTTGCCCAATTGCAACGACAGTAATAATCGAACCTACCCCGATAATAATACCAAGCATCGTAAGAGCTGAACGTAGTTTATGAGCTAAAATAGAAGATAGGGCAATTTTTATACTATCTAGTAAACTCATACCGCACACCTTCTATCTTCTGTAACTTTCCCGTCTCGTAGTACAATGCGGCGGGAAGAATACGCTGCTACTTCCTCTTCATGCGTAACCATAACAATCGTCGTACCTTCTGCATTAAGCTTCGTGAAAATATCCATAACTTGCTCACCAGACTTCGTATCAAGTGCACCAGTCGGTTCATCAGCCATAATGAACGTTGGATTATTTGCAATCGCTCTTGCAATCGCTACACGCTGCTTCTGTCCACCGGATAACTCATTTGGTAAATGATGCACGCGATCCGCTAATCCAACTTTACCTAACGCCTCCAAAGCACGCTTGCGACGCTCCGCTTTCTTCACGCCACCGTATACGAGCGGAAGCTCAACATTTTCCACTGCGGAAAGACGAGGCAGTAAATTAAAATGCTGGAATACAAAGCCAATATATTCATTACGAATTAAAGCAAGCTTTGACTCGTCTGCTGTTAAGATATTCACGTCATTTAGCATATATTCGCCTTCTGTTGGACGATCTAAGCAACCAATAATATTCATAAGCGTCGACTTACCAGAACCAGACGGTCCCATAATCGAAACGAACTCACCGCTCTGAATCGTTAAACTAATACCATGCAAAATCGGCACCGCCAATTTTCCTTGATAATACGTTTTAGCAATATTATTTAACGTAATCATTTCTCTTTCACTTCCATTCCGTCATACACATCGTCGGAAGGATTTTTAACCACCTTTTGCCCCACTGTTACGCCTTCTACAACCTCTGTCCAGTCTCCATCAGTAGAACCTTTTTTCACATTTTGTTTACGAAGCTTCCCTTTATCCTCAACATAAACAAATGCATCATCGCCTTTTTCTACAATGCTCTTACTTGGAACAGCAATCATCGTCTTATTCTCTAAGTTTACTTGCAGAGAAACGTGATAACCTGGAGATAAACCATCTTGACTATCAAGGCTAGCTTTATATGTATACTGAGACATATTTTGAGTTGCTTCACCCATGCCGCCAGCTTGCGCCATCTCTGCACTCGTAGGGAACTCACTTACCTCTGTAATCTTACCTGTCCACTTCTTCTTATTATTTGCTTTCGCCGTTACAGTGAATGTTTGATCCTTTTGAATTTGTGACTTCTGAAGCTCAGTTAACGTACCTTGAACTTGGAATGGGTCTTTAGAAGCTACTTGTAAAAACGATTTTCCTTGACCACCTAACGCTTGAGATGAACTTTGTGCCGCATCTTTATCTAACTTTTGAACAACACCAGCGAAATTACTATAGATCGTAAGCTCTTTCTGCTTCTTACTTAACTCTTCTTTCTGCAACTTTCCTTTTTCTTTCTCAAGATCAGTTGTCTTTTGAGCTATCTCTAACTCGTTTACTTGCTCGTCCATCGGATCTGTTACTTCTTTCCCAGCTCCGCTATCTTTCGCCTTCTTAATTTCTTTCTTTAACGAATCAATCTTCTTTTTCCCTTGATCATAACGCATATCCGCCATCTTCTGATCAAGCTCAGCTTGCTTCATTTGAAGGTTAATCTCTTCATTGTCATAAGAGAATAACTTCGTACCTTTTTCTACCTCTTGCCCTTCTTTTACCTCAATATCTTTCACTTTTCCTTTGGCCGGATCTGCATAAAAACTTTCAATATTACCAGGCTTCACCTGACCAGAAATTAACTTTGTATTATTCAGCTTACGCTCTGTCACTTTCTCAAAACTTACAGCATCAGACGTTGTTGATGCACCCTTCTTCTTACCTTGCATAACAAAAATATTAATTGCCGCTACAATAACAATTAGTGCAATAACCCCAATAATAATCCATTTCTTCTTCTTGTTTGGAGTACGAACCGTATTTGGTAACATATTCTCTCTCCCTTTATAAATTAATAGTTTAATAAATAACATAATTGTATAAAACTTTCTGAAAATAAATTGTATATTATTACAATCTTTTTACAAAGTTTTACACATCCATTTATATTGTAACAAAAATTCCAATGATTAGAAATATGACATTATATCTTTTAAGATAGATTTAAGGAAAGATTATATTATATAGAAAAAGCCATCCAAAATAATAATTGGATGACTTTTCAAACAAAATATTACGCTACTTTAGGATCTTTTCTCTCATGTCCACGTTGAACAATAAATAAGAAGATTGTTGATAAAACCGCACCTGTTAATAGTAAGATGAAACAACCATCCCAGCCAGAACGATCAACAATAACACCAATTGCTGCGTTAGCTACAAGACTTCCGCCTACATAACCGAATAGACCACACATACCAACTGTCGTACCTACTGCAAATTTCGGTACTAATTCCATCGCACTTAAACCGATTAAGAACTGTGGTACATAAATTAAACAACCAATAATAGAAACCGCAATACTTACAACAAGTACGCTAGTTGCTTGCCAATATATAAACGTACCAATAACAACTCCAACCATACTAATAATACATAATGGCATACGTTTTCCTTTAAATAATTTATCACTTAAAAAACCAACGATTAATGAACTTGGAATTGCCATACCTTCAAAGATTGCATATGCCGCATGTGCTTCTGCTTTTGAAAATCCTTTAACTGTCGTTAAATAAAGTGGAACCCAGTTAATAACGCCGAAACGAATTAAATAAACAAAAGCATTCGCAATACATAAGAACCATACAAATTTATTTTTCACTACATACTTCATTAAAATTTCTTTTGGTGACATCTTGTTAGCATTATCTGCTTTTTCAAGATTTTCATAGTCATTACGATACTCATCAATTGGAGGAAGACCTTCAGATTCTGGTGTATCCTTCGCATTAATCCAATGCGTAAGATTGATAGTACGTACCACATCGCCTTGACGTACTACGACTACGACATCCTTTGCTGAAGCAAAGAAATCACTAATACGCTCTGGTGTGTAATACAGGCTTAATAAATACGTTTGAAGTGCTGAAATCATCGGATCCATGCCATTCTTTCCGTATACATTTTCCCCATACTGGAACAAGTCACCTACTGCAAAAGTACGCTTATGTCCATTCAAGTACGTTACTTCTCCAGTAAATACTTGTTCTTTGCTCTTAACGTCACCTGGCTCTATTCGAATTCGGTCAAAGAATGAAACAATCGTATGCAAACGAACTTCATCCGTTACAACAATTTCTCCCCACTTTTCATGTCTTACTTTCACTTCAATTGGAAGAGATTCATTCACCCTTTGTAAAACGGCTTGTTTATCATTTACAATGTTGATTCGATTATATATTTGCTTCTCCATAACATAAAACAAAACAAGAGAAACAATCATACAAATGACAAACATAAGAATTTGAAATGATAGCCTTTTCATTTCTGCCTACCTCCAAGATAAAAAAACGTTGTTTCGAAAATACCGCATAATTGTTTCATAAATGTATCATTTAACCGCTTTCAAGTTTTTTATGTCTTCCATTCTTCTCGGAAGCAAAAATGTAATGAATATTGTAGTACCTATTTCTTCACTACTCTCAATACGCATGCTTCCGCCCTGCTTATTCATAATCTCCTGACAAATATACAAACCATAACCATTCCCGTAACTAGAAGGAAGTGCTTTTCCTTTCGGAGACTCATTCCACTCTGCAAGCACCACTTCATCTATACCGATCCCATCATCATGAACAAAAACCTTCGCCTCCTGCTCATTTACAATTACATTCATACGAATGTGCGAAGCATCACTATACTTAATTGCATTATCAAGCACATTTAAGAAAATTTGCTTCGTCTTATCAAAATCCGCAACAACATGTACATCCGTTAACTCATTTATCACTTCAATTTCAAACTGATTTAGGCGAGGCTTCACAATTGAAACTGCTTCTTCTGCCAATTCCTTTATATTCACAACTGTAGGAGACACTTCAAACGTACTCTTCCCATATTTCGAAGACTTAAGCAGTTCCTCTACAAGTGATAATAAACGCTCACTTTCCACAGATACATAACGAAGACTTTCCTGTACATCTTCTTTCGATTGTAACTTCGGAATTAAATCAACATAACCGATAATTGCCGTTAGCGGTGTTTTTAGCTCATGCGTAATGCGGTCTAGGAAATCTTTCTGCTTCTCTTTCTCCTCCTGCAATTGCTTAATATGCAGTTCAATTCCATCAGCCATCGCGTTAAAAGATGCGGAAAGCTGAGCAATTTCCACGTACTCATTTAACTCAATCTTACTCTTATAATCACCATTCGCGAGCCTCTGTGCCATTTGTCTCAACTGATCAATTGGTTTATGAAGAGACTTCGCCAAACGAATCGCAAAGAAAATACCGGTAGCTACTAGGCAAAGGGACGCCATTAAGAATGTCCAGCTCACATTTGTTAAAACTTCCTTCTCACCCGTTAACTCATTTATAAAACGAATACTTCCAATGACATCGTTTCCATAATATACTGGGCTTGAAAACAAAAGAATGGGAGCGGGATCCCCCTCCTCAAAGACATAAGACTTCTTTCCCTTCAAGGAACTCTCAATGTCGATGTTACGGTGAAGCAATGCTCCTTTTTGTGTATCTGCAACAACATCACCATTCTTCCCGATCATCTGTACACGGACATCCATACGCTTCGCTAAATACGACGCAATTAAAAGTGAATTAGGACCAAGCGTATCCACTTCTGCTTCCTTCTCTAAATAATTCATCGTATAAATTTGTGCTTCTACACTTAACTTTTCTAAAGAATCTGCTGCGTTATGATACATATTCTTTTCTAACGTAATATAAACAACTGCATATAAAAGAACAAAAATCGGAATTAACAGCCCAACTATTCCAAACACCATATTTCGCTTTAAAGACATACCATCACCACTTAACAATCCAGTTTATAGCCAACGCCATAAATTGTCTTAATATATTCTCCGCTCGTCCCAAGCTTCTTTCGAAGTCTCTGCACCATAATATCAACTGCTCTCGTATTTCCGATATACTCAAATCCCCATACTTTCTCAAGCAACTCATCCCTCATAAACACACGCTGCGGATTTGAAACAAACAACTGACATAAATTAAACTCTCGGTACGTTAACTGAATCTCTTGTCCACTCACATGTACCTTTCTTTCCTTAGGACAAATCACTATCTCTCCAGCCTCAATTACTTCATGACTTACAGCCGCCTCCGTCTTCTTTACACGCCGCGCCATATTCTTAACCCGAAGAATAAGCTCCGCATAATTAAACGGCTTCGTCACATAATCATCAGCACCAAGCTGCAATCCAAGCAACTTATCATTCATCTGACTCTTTGCCGTTAACATAAGCACCGGAATATCCCTATCCCTCTCACGGAACAAACGAAGCAACTCATACCCATCCGTATCCGGAAGCATAACATCCAAAATCAATACATCCGGCCCTTCATTCCATCGCTCTAAAGCTTCTCTCCCATCAGCCGCTGCCAATACTTCATAACCTTCCATCTCCAACTGCATCCGAATCAAATTACGAATACTCGATTCATCATCAACCACAAGTATTTTCATCATTCTCCTCCTTCCATCATGTATTATAGTACAGTTTAGTATAGCAAAAATCCTATAAAAAAAGAGAGGGTATTGTCGAACATATTTTGTCGACGATACCCTCTCTTTCACTTATTATATTTATTTAGCATATCCATTCGGTTGCTTTTGATGCCAATTCCAAGCATGCTCAATAATTGTTTTCACATTTACATACTTAGGATCCCATCCTAACTTCTCTTTCGCTTTCTTAGAAGAAGCAACTAAACGTGCTGGATCGCCCGCACGGCGCGGTGCTACCTCAGCAGGAATTTCATGATTTGTAACTTCGCGAACTGCATCAACGATTTCTTTTACACTGAAACCATTACCATTTCCTAAGTTATAGAAATCACTCTCTCCGCCGTTCTGCAAGTCTTTAAGCCCTAAGAAATGAGCCGCTACTAAATCTTCAACATGAATATAATCACGGATACAAGTACCGTCTGGTGTATTATAATCATCACCAAACATCATAATCTTCTCGCGTTGACCTAAAGCCACTTGCAACACAAGAGGAATTAAATGTGTCTCTGGGCGATGATCCTCTCCAATAATACCACCTGGAGTTGCACCAGCCACGTTAAAGTATCTGAAAATCTTATAACGTAAATTAGAAGCTTGGCTATACCAATGAAGCATCTTCTCGATTGCTAACTTCGTCTCTCCATACGTATTCGTAGGATTTGTCATCGTTTCCTCAGTAATAAGATCCACATCTACCTCACCATACGTTGCCGCAGTAGAAGAGAAAATGAACTTATCTACCTTAAACTCATCCATTACCTCTAATAAACAAAGTGCACCATACACATTGTTATTATAATATTGAAGGGGCTTTTCCATACTAACTCCAACTAAAGAATCAGCTGCAAAGTGCATAACTGCCTCAATATTTTCTTGTTTAAAAACATCCCTTAAAAATGTTTTATCACGAAGGTCGCCATTATAAAACTTCGCACCTTCCGTAATTGCATCTTCATGACCAGTTTGTAAGTTATCTACTACTACTACTGATAAACCTTCATCTACTAGTTTTTTAACAGCGTGAGAGCCGATGTATCCGGCTCCGCCGCAGATTAGGATTGAGTTCATTTTCTTCCTACTTTCTATACATCTAACCTTGTAAATTAAGAGTCATTAACTCTAATAGATTAAATCATAAGCATTTAGCTCAACGTTTTTTTACAATTCACTATCCATGTATCCATTTTTATTATTTGATTGCCATTTCCAAGAATCTGCACACATCTCTTCTAATCCGCGTGTTGCCTCCCAGCCTAATTCACGCTTTGCTTTCGATGCATCAGCAAAACATACTGCCACATCACCTGGGCGACGTTCTGTAATTTTATAAGGAACTTTCTTGCCCGAAACTTTTTCAAACGCTTCAACCATCTCTAGTACACTATAGCCCATACCTGTGCCCAGGTTATAAGCATCTACTCCTGTT
>NZ_JAKUDW010000036.1:0-56143 GCF_022662595.1 Bacillus cereus group sp. BfR-BA-01524
ACACTGGAAATTCAATAAACGTAAAAAGGGCGAGGAGTTATTCCTCTCCCTTTTTTAACATTTAAATAGAGATTGCATGTTCCATCTATGAAATGGAGATGCTTAATTTATATAGAAACCAGGGGTGACATACTATTTATGACAAAATGGTTTAACGTAGGGAAAATTGTAAATACTCATGGCGTAAGAGGAGAAATCCGTGTTATTTCTCGTACTGATTTTCCAGAAGAGCGATATAAAGTAGGAAACACGCTATACATATCGAATGAGAAAGACACAGACTACCTTCCGGTGAAGGTAACTTCTCATCGCCAACATAAGACATTCGATTTATTAACATTTGAAGGATATAACAATGTAGATGAAGTAGAGAAGTTTAAAGGTTCTTTAATAAAAGTACCAGAAGAGCAGTTAGGCGAACTTGCTGAAGGTGAATACTACTATCACGAAATTATTGGTTGCAGCGTTGTAACGGAAGAAGGAGAAGCGCTAGGGACAATTAAAGAAATTCTCTCTCCTGGTGCAAATGATGTTTGGGTGATTAAACGTCCGAAGGGTCAAGATCTCTTAATTCCTTATATTGATGACGTTGTACTTCAAGTTAATATTGAAAATAAATTAGTAACCATTCATGTAATGGAAGGGTTGCTATAATGAAAATTGATATTTTAACGTTGTTCCCAGACATGTTTACCGGTGTATTTGGATCTTCTATATTAAAGAAGGCACAAGAAAAAGAAGCGGTAAACCTTCGTGTTGTTAACTTTCGTGATTATACAACAAGTAAGCATAATAGCGTAGACGATTATCCTTACGGCGGAGGAGCTGGTATGGTGCTTACTCCTCAGCCTATTTTTGATGCTGTAGAAGATTTGACGAAAGAGACAGAGCGTAAGCCAAGAGTTGTCTTAATGTGTCCGCAGGGCGAAAGATTTACGCAGAAGAAAGCGGAAGAGCTTGCAGAGGAAGAACATTTGATCTTTGTATGTGGGCATTATGAAGGGTATGACGAACGAATTCGTGAGCATCTCGTAACGGATGAGATTTCTATTGGTGACTATGTATTAACGGGCGGAGAATTAGCTTCTATGGTTATTACTGATAGTGTTGTACGTCTCTTGCCAGGCGTGCTAGGAAATCATGCTTCACAAGTAGAGGATTCGTTTAGTACAGGTTTATTAGAGCATCCTCATTATACACGTCCGGCTGATTTTCGTGGTATGAAGGTACCGGATGTATTAATGTCAGGGAATCATAAAAATATTGACGAATGGCGACATAAGGAATCTTTGCGCCGTACGTATACGCGTAGACCTGATTTGTTAGATGAAAGAGATCTATCTAAACAAGAGAAAAAATGGCTTGAGGAAATAAAGCGAGAGCAGTAATAACTTCATATATTTGCTATTGCAACAGGCCTAGTAATATGCTATTATAACATTTGTGCTACTGAAATCAGTAGCCGTATTAACGATGTTCCGCTGTAATTTATTAAGACTTTATAAGAGCATCTGTTTAAAGGAGAGAATTTAATATGCAACAATTAATCGCAGAAATTACAAAAGGCCAATTAAAAACTGACCTTCCTTCATTCCGTCCTGGTGACACTTTACGTGTACACGTAAAAGTTGTTGAGGGAACTCGTGAAAGAATTCAGCTTTTCGAAGGTGTTGTAATTAAACGTCGTGGTGGCGGAATCAGTGAAACATTCACAGTTCGTAAGATTTCTTACGGTGTAGGTGTTGAGCGTACATTCCCAGTTCACACGCCAAGAATCGCGAAAATCGAAGTACTTCGCCGTGGTAAAGTACGTCGTGCTAAGTTATACTACTTACGTAACCTTCGCGGTAAAAAAGCACGTATTAAAGAAATTCGATAAGACATGTATGGGAGCTTGTAAATGCACAAGCTCCCTTTTTCCAATCTATATGAAATTTTGGTATAATACGAACAGCTTACATAACCGTGGAGGGGAAATGCATGAAAAAAGAGAAGAGTTCACTTTGGGAATGGATTAAAGCAATTTTGATTGCTGTTGTATTAGCTGGTGTTATTAGACAGTTTTTCTTTGCGCCAATTCTCGTAGACGGGGTATCGATGGCACCTACTTTACATGATCGTGATCGAATGATTGTGAATAAAATTGGTTATCACATTGGAGATCCAAAACGCTTTGATATTATCGTATTTCGAGCAACAGAAGATAAAGATTACATTAAGCGCATTATAGGCCTGCCAGGCGATGAAATAGAGTATCGTAATGATAAACTGTATGTTAACGGAAAGGCTTATGAGGAGCCGTATTTAGACAAGCAGAAAAAGCAAATTGCTGACGGACCGCTTACATATGATTTTAATCTTGAAGAAATGACAGGCAAGAAAACCGTTCCAAAAGATCAATTATTTGTTTTAGGTGATAATCGTCGTTTTAGTAAAGATAGCCGTTCAATCGGTACGATTTCAATGGATCAAGTAATTGGTAAAGCTAATATGTTATATTGGCCGTTAGAAGACGCACGTATTGTGAAATAAATGAAAAAGAAGGTGGCAACATGGTAATTCAATGGTTTCCAGGGCATATGGCGAAGGCTAGACGCCAAGTAACGGAGAAATTAAAATTAATTGATGTTGTAATTGAACTTGTAGATGCTCGATTACCATTATCATCTCGAAACCCAATGATTGATGAAATCATTACACATAAGCCGAGGCTTGTTGTTTTAAATAAAGCGGATATGGCAGATGACCGTTTAACAAAACAATGGATCGCATATTTTAAAGAAAAAGGCCATATGGCAATTTCGATTAACGCGCAAGCTGGACAAGGTATGAAGGAAATTGCAGCAGCTTGTAAGGTGCTTGTTAAAGAAAAATTTGATAAAATGGTTGCAAAAGGTATTAGACCGAGAGCGATTCGTGCATTAATTGTAGGAATACCAAATGTTGGTAAATCTACATTAATTAATAAATTGGCAAAGAAAAATATTGCTAAAACAGGAGATCGTCCAGGTGTGACAACAGCTCAACAATGGATTAAAGTTGGGAAGGAAATGGAATTGTTAGATACGCCAGGTATTCTGTGGCCTAAATTTGAAGATCAATTAGTGGGTCTTCGCTTAGCGACAACGGGTGCAATTAAAGATTCAATTTTAAATTTACAAGATGTAGCTGTTTACGCATTACGTTTTATGGAGAAACATTATCCAGAACGCTTGAAAGAACGCTATAATTTAAATGAGATTCCAGAAGATATTGTGGAATTATTCGATGCAATTGGAAAAAATAGAGGCTGCTTAATGGGTGGCGGAATGATTGATTATGATAAGACATCTGAGCTTGTACTTCGTGAGCTTCGTGGTGGCAAACTTGGAAAAATGACGTTTGAAACACCGGAAGAGTTTGCAGAGCAAGTAGAAGATGTGGAAAAAATAGAAGAAGTATAAGACGTGCGTTTGTGCGTCTTTTCTTTTTGGATACGTTTAAAAAGGAGCTTGTATATATGCAAAAAATGACGATAAAAGAAGCGGAAAATGTATTGCAAGAAATTATGAATGAAGAAGAAGATCGTTTTCAACTGCTAATGAAAGATGAGCGAAAAGGAGTTCAAAAACTTATTTTGAAGTGGTATAAACAAAAAGAGTTAGAACAGAAAGAAAAAGAGAAGTTTTTTGAAATGTCCAAGTATGAAAATGCTTTGCGTGAAAAAGGGATCACATATATCGCAGGTATTGATGAAGTAGGGCGCGGGCCATTGGCTGGGCCTGTTGTGACGGCGGCTGTCGTACTTCCTGAGGATTTTTATATTCCAGGGTTAAATGACTCGAAAAAGCTGAGTGAAGCGAAACGTGAGCGTTTTTATGATGAAATAAAAGTACAAGCAATTGCAATTGGAGTAGGGATTGTATCACCGCAAGTTATTGATGAAATTAATATTTACCAAGCAACGAAACAAGCGATGTTAGATGCTGTTGCGAATTTATCTTGTACACCCCAACATTTATTAATTGATGCGATGAAGCTTCCTACACCAATTCCGCAAACTTCAATTATTAAAGGTGATGCGAAAAGTGTTTCGATTTCAGCTGCATCCATTATTGCAAAAGTGACGAGAGATCGTATGATGAAAGAACTGGGAGAGAAGCATCCTGAATACGGATTTGAGCAACATATGGGATATGGCACAAAGCAACATTTAGAGGCAATTGAAGTGCATGGAGTATTAGATGAACACCGAAAGTCATTCGCGCCAATTAAAGATATGATTCAAAAATAAGCTGTAAATATACAGCTTATTTTTTATTTTGGCATATAAACATTACTATTTCCGAAAAAGAATAAAGCGATTTCAGTTTTCTGACACTTTATTGTAGACAGCGTGCCAATCATCTTATACAATGGCAATGTAATGTTTTTTAAACATTAAAAAACTTTTCGAGTAAAACAGGAAAACAGGGGAGGATGGGACCATGAATATCCATGAGTACCAAGGTAAGGCAGTCCTTAGAAGCTATGGGGTTAGCGTTCCGAACGGGAAGGTTGCATTTACAGTAGAAGAAGCTGTAGAAGCAGCGAAAGAATTAGGAACAGATGTATGTGTAGTGAAAGCACAAATTCACGCTGGTGGACGCGGCAAAGCTGGCGGAGTAAAAGTTGCAAAAAATTTAGATGAAGTTCGTACATATGCAGAAAGCATTTTAGGAACTACACTTGTGACACATCAAACAGGTCCTGAAGGTAAGGAAGTAAAACGCTTACTTATCGAAGAAGGTTGCGATATTAAAAAAGAATATTATGTAGGTCTAGTTTTAGATCGTGCAACTTCTCAAGTTGTTTTAATGGCTTCTGAAGAAGGCGGAACAGAAATTGAAGAAGTAGCAGAAAAAACACCTGAAAAAATCTTTAAAGAATATATTGATCCGGCAGTAGGTTTACAAGGTTTCCAAGCGCGCCGAATTGCATTTAACATCAATATTCCAAAAGAGCTTGTAGGACAAGCTGTGAAGTTTATGATGGGCTTATACCGTGCGTTTATCGAAAAAGATTGCTCTATCGCTGAGATTAACCCACTTGTTACAACAGGTGAAGGTAAAGTTATGGCATTAGATGCAAAATTAAACTTTGATTCTAATGCGTTATATCGCCATAAAGACATTTTAGAGCTTCGTGATCTTGATGAAGAAGATGCAAAAGAAATTGAAGCTTCAAAATACGACTTAAACTACATTCCTTTAGATGGAAATATCGGTTGTATGGTTAATGGTGCAGGTTTAGCGATGGCTACAATGGATATCATTAAACATTACCACGGTGACCCAGCTAACTTCTTAGATGTTGGTGGCGGTGCAACTGCTGAAAAAGTTACAGAAGCATTCAAAATTATCCTTTCTGACAAAAATGTAAAAGGTATCTTCGTTAACATTTTTGGTGGCATTATGAAGTGTGATGTTATTGCAGAAGGTGTTATTGAAGCAACGAAACAGGTAGGTCTTGAGTTACCTTTAGTTGTACGTCTTGAAGGTACAAACGTAGAACTAGGTAAGAAAATTTTAAATGAGTCTGGCTTAAATATTGTTGCAGCAGAATCTATGGCAGACGGTGCACAAAAAATTGTTTCACTAGTGGGCTAATAGAAAGCGGGGGAGAAAAATGAGCGTATTAGTTAATAAAGATACAAAAGTTATTGTTCAAGGTATTACAGGTTCTCAAGGTTTATTCCATACAAAACAAATGATTGAATACGGTACGAAAATTGTCGGTGGTGTAACGCCAGGTAAAGGTGGCACTGATATTGAAGGTGTACCAGTATTTGATACTGTAGAAGATGCAGTGAAAGCAACAGGCGCAAACGCTTCAGTTGTATACGTTCCACCCGCTTTTGCGGCTGATGCAATTATGGAAGCAGTTGATGCAGAAATTGATTTAGTAGTATGTATTACTGAAGGAATTCCTGTATTAGATATGGTAAACGTAAAGAGGTATATGGCTGGTAAACATACACGTTTACTTGGACCAAACTGCCCAGGTGTTATCACGCCTGATGAATGTAAAATCGGTATTATGCCAGGATACATTCATAAAAAAGGTCATGTAGGTATCGTATCGCGCTCTGGTACATTAACGTATGAAGCTGTACATCAGTTAACACAAGAAGGTATTGGCCAATCTACTGCTGTAGGTATCGGCGGGGACCCTGTTAACGGTACAGACTTTATTGATGCGTTAAAAGCATTTAATGAAGATGAAGAAACACATGCTGTAATTATGATTGGTGAAATCGGTGGTACAGCAGAAGAAGAGGCAGCTGAGTGGGTAAAAGCTAATATGACAAAACCTGTTGTAGGCTTCATTGGTGGTCAAACAGCGCCTGCTGGCAAACGTATGGGCCATGCTGGTGCAATCATTTCTGGCGGTAAAGGAACTGCTGCTGAAAAGATTAAAACAATGGAAGCTTGTGGCATTAAAGTAGCTGAAACTCCAGCAGTTATGGGAGAAACGCTAATCTCTGTTTTAAAAGAAAAAGGTCTATTTGAGACTTGCAAAAACTATTAATCTGTTGAAAGACACCTTCTTGCTTGAGGGTGTCTTTTTACACTTTTTCTGTTTACATAATAAAAATTATGGGTAAGGAGAATTGAGATGAAAAGAGAGCGATTATTACATCTTCATTACTTGCTAGCAGATTATTGGAAAGCGATGGAGAGGCTACTATATGTCGATCCAGAATTAAAGAACATATATACTTTTAACGAAAAACAAATGGAACAATACACTGGAATATCCTCGAAAAAATCTTCAGAATTAGTGAAATTCCTTCAAAGTTCAAATCTTCCGCAATATATATCTTATTTAGAGAAAAATCGTATCTTTTATATAACGATATGGGATGAAATTTATCCGCAATTATTACGTGAAATACAAGACCCTCCCTTCGTTTTATATGGAAAAGGAGAGAAAGATTTTCTGAATAAAGTAAATAAATTGGCAGTTGTTGGAACGAGGCAGCCATCATTATATGGTCATGAGAGTTTGAAATTTATTTTGCACCCTTTATTAGAAAGAAAGTGGGTTATTGTCAGCGGGTTTGTAAAAGGGATAGATACAATGTCCCATGAGGTTACAGTAAGGCAGTATTGCCCGACTATTGCGATATTAGGACATGGATTATCTTTTATGTATCCGAAAGAAAATAGGCATTTATATGAAACGTGGAAGGAATATATATTGTTATTGACAGAGTATCCACCGCACTATGCACCGAAAAAGTGGTATTTTCCAAAAAGGAACCGGATTATTAGTGGCATAAGTAAAGGTGTTTTAGTTGTAGAAGCGAAATCGAGAAGTGGAACCCTTATTACTGCAGACCTTGCGTTAGAGCAAAATAGAGAGGTGTTTGCGCTCCCTGGACCTATATTTATAGAGGGGGCATCGGGAACGAATCATCTTATTCAACAAGGGGCAAAACTAGTAAGAAATGCAGAAGATATCTTTGAAGAGATTTTAAATTAACCTTATATTTTTATGTTTTTATTAAACAATTATTGACAAATGGTAGATTGGCGCTGTATGGTATATTCATTCTTGATTGACAAAAACAAGAGAAATCAATAAGATTAATGAAGACTTGAATCCACCTCTTAAGGAGGCACTAGCATGTCAGATTACCTCGTAATCGTGGAGTCGCCTTCTAAGGCGAAGACCATTGAGAAATATTTAGGGAAAAAATACAAAGTTGTCGCGTCTATGGGACATGTTCGCGATTTGCCAAAAAGTCAAATGGGGATAGAAGTAAAGAACAACTTCACCCCGAAGTATATTACCATTCGTGGTAAAGGTCCCGTCTTAAAAGATTTAAAATCAGCGGCGAAAAAAGCAAAGAAAGTTTATCTCGCGGCCGATCCAGACCGCGAAGGGGAAGCGATTGCTTGGCATTTAGCGAATACGTTAAATGTGGACGTTGAATCAGATTGTCGGGTTGTGTTTAATGAGATTACGAAAGATGCAATCAAAGAATCATTTAAACATCCTCGCGCAATTAATATGGATTTAGTAGATGCACAACAAGCAAGACGCATACTTGATCGTCTTGTTGGTTACAATATTAGTCCTTTATTATGGAAGAAAGTAAAAAAAGGATTAAGTGCAGGGCGTGTACAATCTGTAGCAGTTCGTTTAATCATCGAACGTGAAAAGGAAATTCAAAGCTTTGAACCTGAAGAATTCTGGACAATTAAAACAGAATTTGTAAAAGGAAAAGACACATTTGAAGCAAGTTTTTACGGTGTAGATGGTGAAAAAGTTCAATTAACGAATGAAACGCAAGTGAATGAAATAATTGAACAGATGAAAGACAATGCGTTTTCAGTTGAAAATGTAACGCGCAAAGAGCGAAAACGTAATCCTGCATTACCGTTTACAACATCTTCCTTGCAACAAGAAGCAGCACGTAAGTTAAATATGCGAGCAAAGAAAACGATGATGCTTGCACAGCAATTGTATGAAGGGATAGATCTTGGAAAACAAGGAACTGTAGGTCTTATTACGTATATGAGAACTGATTCAACACGTATCTCAGAAACAGCTCAAACAGAGGCTCGTACTTACATCACTGAAGCGTATGGTACGGAATACATAGGAACAGAAAAGAAGAAAGAAACGAAAAAGTCAAATGCACAAGATGCGCATGAGGCAATTCGTCCTACTTCGGTAATGAGAAAGCCAGAGGAACTAAAAAGTTTCTTAAGTCGTGATCAACTTCGATTATATAAATTGATTTGGGAGCGATTTGTTGCAAGTCAAATGGCGTCTGCTATAATGGATACTGTGACAGCGAGACTCATTAATAATAATGTTCAGTTCCGTGCAAGTGGATCGGTTGTAAAGTTCCCAGGATTTATGAAAGTGTATGTAGAGTCAAAAGATGATGGTGCGGAAGAAAAGGATAAGATGTTGCCACCGTTAGAAGTGGGAGAAACGGTATTTTCAAAAGATATAGAGCCGAAACAACACTATACTCAACCACCGCCGCGTTATACAGAGGCTCGTTTAGTAAGAACGCTTGAAGAACTTGGAATTGGAAGACCGTCGACTTATGTACCTACACTTGAAACGATTCAAAAGCGTGGGTATGTAAGCTTAGATAATAAACGCTTCGTTCCGACTGAACTTGGTGAAATAGTAATTGAACTTATTTTAGAATTTTTCCCGGAAATTATTAACATTGAATTTACTGCCAATATGGAGCAAAGCCTTGATGAAGTGGAAGAAGGAAATGCCAATTGGGTGAAAATTGTTGATGATTTCTACGTAGGATTTGAACCGCGCTTAGAAAAAGCGGAAAAAGAAATGCGTGAAGTGGAAATTAAAGATGAGCCAGCTGGGGAAGACTGTGAATTATGCGGACATCCAATGGTCTTTAAAATGGGTAAATACGGGAAGTTTATGGCTTGTTCGAATTTCCCAGATTGTCGTAATACAAAACCGATTGTGAAAGAAATCGGTGTAACTTGTCCGAAATGTGAAGAAGGGCAAATTATTGAGCGTCGTAGTAACAAAAAGAAACGTCTTTTCTATGGATGTGGTACGTATCCAGAATGTGACTTTGTATCTTGGGATAAGCCGATTGGTCGTAAATGTCCGAAGTGTGAAGGCATGCTTGTAGAGAAGAAGTTGAAAAAAGGCGTGCAAGTACAATGTATTTCGTGCGATTATGAAGAAGAACAACAAATGTGAGCGTAACTGCTCACATTTTTTTCGGGAAGAAAAGGAAAGGTGATATATATGACAACACAAGTAGTAAACGTCATTGGCGCAGGTCTTGCAGGAAGTGAAGCAGCTTACCAAATTGCAAAACGTGGTGTCCAAGTAAAATTATATGAAATGAGACCAGTAAGGCAAACGCCAGCTCATCATACAGATAAATTTGCTGAATTAGTGTGCAGTAACTCATTACGTGCAAACACATTAACAAATGCTGTTGGAGTTATTAAAGAAGAAATGCGTTTGATGGATTCTGTCATTATTCGTGCAGCTGATGAGTGCTCTGTACCAGCTGGAGGAGCTTTAGCGGTTGACCGTCATGAATTCGCAGCTAAAGTGACTGAATACGTAAAGAATCATCCGAATGTAACTGTAGTGAATGAAGAGCTTACTGAAATTCCAGAAGGACCAACAATTATTGCAACAGGTCCACTTACATCTCCTGATCTTGCTGCGCAATTAAAAGAACTAACAGGTGAAGATTATTTCTATTTCTACGATGCAGCAGCGCCAATCGTTGAAAAAGACAGCATTGATATGAACAAAGTATATTTAAAGTCTCGCTATGATAAAGGGGAAGCGGCATATTTAAACTGTCCGATGACAGAAGAAGAATTTGATCGTTTTTATGAGGCTTTAATTGCCGCTGAGACAGTGCCTTTAAAAGAGTTTGAAAAAGAAATTTTCTTTGAGGGTTGTATGCCGGTAGAAGTTATGGCAAGTAGAGGGAGACAGACGCTAGTATTTGGACCTATGAAACCTGTTGGATTAGAAGATCCAAAAACAGGGAAAACGCCATATGCTGTTGTTCAGTTACGTCAAGATGATGCAGCGGGAACTTTATACAATATCGTAGGTTTCCAAACGCATTTAAAGTGGGGACCACAAAAAGAAGTGCTACAGTTAATTCCGGGATTGGAAAATGCAGAGATTGTACGTTATGGTGTAATGCATCGTAATACGTTTATTAATTCACCTAATTTGCTTCGTCCAACATATCAATATAAACAACGTGATGATTTATTCTTCGCTGGTCAAATGACTGGAGTAGAGGGATATGTTGAATCAGCAGCATCAGGATTATTAGCAGGAATTAATGCTGCACGTCTTGTGCAAGGTGAAGAGCCGATTGTGTTACCGCCAGTAACTGCAATGGGTAGCATGGCAAATTACATTACGGCAACGAATGCTAAAAACTTCCAACCGATGAATGCGAACTTCGGTCTATTTGCACCGTTAGAGAAGAAACTCAAAAAGAAAGCAGAACGAAATGAAGCATACGCAGCACGTGCTTTAGAAACGATTCAAAATTTTGTAAATATTTAGTTAAATTTCTTGCAAAGGCTACTAAGTTGTGATACGATTTAGTAGCCTTTATTGAGGTGAATTGTGTGAATGTGAAGAAATTGTTACAATTATTCGTTGGATATTTACAAATTGAAAGAAATTATTCAAAATATACAATTGCAAGTTATCAAAATGATTTAGAACATTTTGTGCAATTTATGGAGCGAGAAAGCATATCCTCTTTTTTAGACGTTACATACGCGGATGTTCGTTTGTACTTAACGACGTTGCACGATGAAAAGTTAGCCCGTAAATCTGTCGCAAGAAAAGTATCAAGCTTACGAAGTTTATATCGTTTTTTGATGCGTGAAGGTTATCGGAAGGATAATCCGTTTGCACTTGCGTCACTCCCCAAAAAAGAATTGTCAATCCCAAAGTTTTTATATGCTGAAGAGTTAGAAGAATTATTCGAAGTTTCTGACACGGGAACGCCACTCGGTCAAAGGAATCAAGCTTTATTAGAGTTGATGTATGCGACTGGGATCCGTGTGAGTGAATGTGTCAATTTACAACTTACCGATATTGACTTTGCGGTGGGAACAATTTTAGTAATGGGAAAAGGAAAAAAACAAAGATATATTCCGTTCGGAAGCTATGCACAAGATTCTTTAATTACCTATATAGAAAATGGGAGAAAACAGTTAGTTAATAAGACTGAAGAAGACTCTCATATGGTATTTTTAAATGCGAAAGGTACGCCGCTAACAAGTCGTGGAGTTCGTTATGTTTTAAACGAACTCATTAAAAAGGCTTCACTGACAATGCGGATAAGTCCCCATATGTTAAGGCATACATTTGCTACACATATGTTAGATGAAGGGGCGGATTTACGTACTGTACAGGAGCTATTAGGCCATGAGAATTTGTCGACGACACAAATTTATACGCATGTCTCTAAAGAAAGATTGCGTTCTGTTTACATGAAGCATCACCCGCGGGCATAAATTGCTTTAAAAGCTATAAAAACAAATAAAGGAGTTTTTTCTATGGGGAATTTCCACGCTACAACGATATTTGCAGTTCATCATAATGGAGAATGTGCAATGGCTGGAGATGGCCAGGTGACAATGGGAAATGCTGTTGTAATGAAACATACAGCTCGTAAAGTTCGCAGGCTTTTCCAAGGTAAAGTTTTAGCTGGTTTTGCAGGTTCAGTTGCTGATGCATTTACTCTTTTTGAAATGTTTGAAGGAAAATTAGAAGAGTATAATGGCAACTTGCAGCGTGCTGCTGTTGAAATGGCAAAACAATGGCGTGGCGATAAAATGTTACGTCAGCTAGAAGCGATGCTCATTGTCATGGATAAAACAACTATGCTCCTTGTTTCAGGTACAGGAGAAGTGATTGAACCGGATGATGGTATTTTAGCAATTGGATCTGGTGGGAATTATGCACTTTCTGCAGGTCGTGCTTTAAAGCAATATGCAAGTGAACACTTAACAGCGAAACAAATTGCGAAAGCGAGTTTAGAGATTGCTGGCGATATTTGTGTTTACACGAATCACAACATAATTGTTGAAGAATTGTAGAATCGTAAGGGAGGCATTTTATATGCATTTACATTTTACTCCGCGCCAAATTGTGGAAAAATTAGATCAATACATCATCGGCCAAAAAGACGCAAAGAAAGCGGTTGCTGTAGCGTTGAGAAATCGATACCGTCGCAGTAAATTGGCTGAAAATTTACGTGATGAAATAGCACCTAAGAACATTTTGATGATTGGACCGACAGGTGTTGGGAAAACAGAGGTAGCACGACGAATGGCGAAACTCGTTGGAGCACCTTTTATTAAGGTTGAGGCTACAAAATTCACAGAAGTTGGATATGTGGGTAGAGATGTAGAGTCGATGGTACGTGACCTCGTAGAAACATCTGTTCGCATCGTAAAAGAAGAAATGGTAGTGAAAGTTCAAGATAAAGCAGAAGAGCAAGCGAATCAACGTCTTGTTGAAATTTTAGTACCGAGTCCGGAGAAGCAATCTGGATTTAAAAATCCATTAGAGATGCTTTTTGGTGGTGCTCAAAATTCGAGTCAAACGTCTGATACACAAGAAGATGGTGAAATCGAAAAGAAACGTCAAGATGTGGAGAGAAAGCTTGCTGCAGGGCTTCTTGAAGACGAAATTGTATCGATTGAAGTGACCGAGCAACAGTCTTCTATGTTTGATATGTTACAAGGAACTGGCATGGAGCAAATGGGAATGAATTTCCAAGATGCATTAGGAAGTTTTATGCCGAAAAAAACGAAAAAACGTAAACTTTCTGTAAAAGAAGCAAGAAAACTCTTGACAAATGAAGAGGCACAGCGCTTAATTGATATGGATGAAGTTACACAAGAGGCTGTTTATCGTGCTGAACAGCTCGGGATTATTTTTATCGATGAAATTGACAAAATTGCTGGTAAGCAGTCGAATAGCGTAGATGTATCACGTGAAGGTGTGCAACGTGACATTTTGCCAATTGTAGAAGGGTCGAATGTTGCGACAAAATACGGATCAGTAAAAACGGATTATATTTTATTCGTTGCAGCTGGAGCGTTCCATATGTCTAAACCGTCGGATTTAATTCCGGAATTGCAAGGGAGATTTCCGATTCGAGTAGAGTTAACAAAATTATCAACAGATGATTTTGTTAAAATATTAATCGAGCCTGACAATGCGTTAATCAAACAATATATGGCATTATTAGCGACTGAAGGTATAGAAATTGAATTTTCAGACGAAGCTATTCGTAAGATTGCTGAGATTGCTTATCAAGTTAATCAGGATACAGATAATATTGGAGCAAGAAGACTTCATACGATTATGGAGAAGCTCCTTGAAGATTTATCGTTTGAAGCATCTGAAATTACGTTAGAAAAAATAACGATAACACCTCAATACGTTGAGGAGAAATTAGCAACAATTGCTAAAAATAAAGATGTGAGCCAGTTTATTTTGTAATAGTGTCATCAGGTGACTCGCCCTAGTTTCCAAGTGATGAAAAAATATGTAAGTAACATGTAGGAGGAACTTTTGAAATGGAATTATTAGCAAAAACGAGAAAATTAAATGCGTTATTACAGAGCGCTGCAGGGAAGCCTGTAAACTTTAGAGAAATGTCTGACACAATGTGTGAAGTAATTGAAGCAAACGTGTTCGTTGTAAGTCGTCGTGGTAAATTACTAGGTTATGCAATTCACCAACAAATCGAAAATGAGCGTATGAAACAAATGCTTGCAGAGCGTCAGTTCCCGGAAGAATATACACAAAGCTTATTCAACATTACAGAAACATCTTCAAATTTAGATGTGAACAGTGCTTATACAGCATTCCCGGTAGAAAACAGAGAATTATTTGGTCAAGGTTTAACTACAATCGTACCAATCGTTGGTGGCGGTGAGCGTCTAGGTACATTAGTATTAGCTCGTCTTGGTCAAGAGTTCTTAGATGATGATTTAATCCTTGCTGAGTACAGCTCAACTGTTGTAGGTATGGAAATCTTACGTGAAAAAGCAGAAGAAATCGAAGAGGAAGCACGTAGTAAAGCTGTTGTTCAAATGGCGATCAGCTCATTATCTTACAGTGAGTTAGAAGCAATTGAGCACATCTTCGAAGAATTAAATGGAACAGAAGGTTTACTTGTTGCAAGTAAAATCGCTGATCGTGTAGGAATTACTCGTTCTGTAATCGTAAATGCACTACGTAAATTAGAAAGTGCTGGTGTTATTGAGTCTCGCTCTTTAGGTATGAAAGGAACATACATTAAAGTGTTAAACGACAAGTTTCTACAGGAACTTGCTAAATTAAAAACAAACTAATTTATAAAAAACTCTCCTCGATCGAGGAGAGTTTTTTTTGTGCAATGGATTGATGGCGCTTGTGAAAAGTGCCATAAGCGTGGTTTCTGGGAAAACTATTAATTGTGTTTTACTTTTTTGCTTAAAAGAAATGAAGGTTGGTAATACTAGAATTCGAGTATGAACAAAGAAAGTTTTACATTGTTCGCATTTTCGACTTGATTGTAATATTTCAGTATGATATAGTAAGCAGTGGTGTCAGTACAAAGTACACACGTTTACTGATTTAAGTGTTGGTGCTACGTTTGTAGTTTCGCTTAGAGATGAAGTAAACGGAGGATATCAAAAACCATTTAGGAGGAACTATATTATGTCAGTAATTTCTATGAAGCAATTGCTTGAAGCTGGTGTTCATTTCGGACATCAAACTCGTCGTTGGAACCCAAAAATGAAGCGTTACATTTTCACAGAGCGTAACGGTATCTACATCATCGACTTACAAAAAACTGTGAAAAAAGTTGAGGAAGCTTACAGAACGATGCGTGACATCGCTGCTGAAGGTGGAGACATCTTATTCGTAGGTACTAAAAAACAAGCACAAGAAGCTATTAAAGAAGAAGCAACTCGTGCTGGTATGTACTTCGTTAACCAACGTTGGTTAGGTGGAACTTTAACAAACTTCCAAACAATCCAAAAGCGTATCAAGCGTCTTAAAGACATCGAAAGAATGCAAGAAGATGGTACTTTCGAAGTACTTCCTAAGAAAGAAGTTGTTCAACTTAAAAAAGAGTTAGAGCGTCTTGAGAAATTCTTAGGCGGTATTAAAGATATGAAAGGTCTTCCAAGTGCATTATTCGTAGTAGACCCTCGTAAAGAGCGTATTGCAGTTGCTGAAGCGCGCAAATTACACATTCCAATCATCGGTATCGTTGATACAAACTGTGATCCAGACGAAATCGATCACGTTATCCCAGCAAACGATGATGCAATTCGTGCTGTAAAACTTCTTACATCTAAAATGGCAGACGCGATCCTTGAAGCAAAACAAGGTGAAGAAACTGTTACTGCGTAACAAAGTTGGAAAGGTGATAAGGGGTTCGGCCTTTTATCACCTTTTTTAAGGTATAAACACCTTTATAAAAGGTATAAATACATATTTTAGGAGGATGAAAAATATGGCAATCACTGCTCAAATGGTAAAAGAATTACGTGAAAAAACTGGCGCAGGTATGATGGACTGCAAAAAAGCTTTAACAGAAACTAACGGCGACATGGAGAAGGCAATTGACTTCTTACGCGAAAAAGGTATTGCGAAAGCTGCTAAAAAAGCAGACCGCATTGCTGCTGAAGGTTTAACTTTCATCGAAACAAACGGTAACGACGCTTTAATCTTAGAATTAAACTCTGAAACTGATTTCGTTGCGAAAAACGAAGGTTTCCAAACACTAATTAAAGAATTAGCTGCTCACTTATTAACTAACAAACCAGCTAACGTTGAAGAAGCTATGGCTCAAACAATGGAAAACGGTAAAAACGTTGAAGAGCACATCAACGAAGCAATCGCTAAAATTGGTGAAAAACTTACACTTCGTCGTTTCGAAATCGTATCAAAAACTGATGCAGATGCATTCGGCGCTTACCTACACATGGGTGGACGCATTGGTGTATTAACAGTTCTTGAAGGTTCTACTGATGAAGCTGCTGCTAAAGATGTTGCAATGCACATCGCTGCAGTTAACCCTAAATACATCGACCGCGATGCTGTAACAGCTGAAGAAGTTGAGCATGAGCGTCAAGTATTAACACAACAAGCATTAAACGAAGGCAAGCCTGAAAAAATCGTTGCAAAAATGGTTGAAGGCCGTCTAGGCAAATTCTTCGAAGAGATTTGCTTACTTGACCAAGCATTCGTTAAAAACCCTGATATGAAAGTTCGTCAGTTCGTTGAGTCTAAAGGCGGAACATTAAAAGGATTCGTTCGCTACGCTGTTGGTGAAGGTATCGAAAAACGCGAAGACAACTTTGCTGAAGAAGTAATGAACCAAGTAAAAGGTAGTAACTAATACAGATTAGGGAACACATTGTGTTCCCTTTTTTAAAATAAAGATGTAAGCAATTGGAGGTTCATTATGAGTAAACCGAAATATAATCGTGTCGTTTTAAAGCTAAGTGGAGAAGCTTTAGCTGGAGAGCAAGGATTTGGAATTAATCCAACTGTTATTAAGTCAGTTGCAGAACAAGTGAAAGAAATTGCAGAACTTGATGTAGAGGTTGCTGTTGTTGTTGGTGGCGGTAACATTTGGCGTGGAAAAATTGGAAGTGAAATGGGCATGGATCGTGCAGGAGCAGATTACATGGGCATGTTAGCTACAGTTATGAATTCATTAGCTCTTCAAGATAGCTTGGAGAATATTGGAATCCAAACTCGTGTACAAACTTCAATTGAGATGCGTCAAGTGGCAGAGCCTTACATTCGCCGTAAAGCAGTTCGTCACTTAGAGAAAAAACGTGTTGTTATCTTTGCAGCAGGTACAGGTAATCCATACTTCTCAACAGATACAACAGCAGCATTACGTGCAGCGGAAATCGAAGCAGACGTTATTTTAATGGCGAAAAATAATGTGGATGGCGTATATAGCGCAGATCCATCTATTGACCCAACAGCTACGAAATACGAAACGCTTACTTACTTAGATGTATTAAAAGAAGGTTTAGGTGTAATGGATTCTACAGCTTCTTCTCTATGTATGGATAATGATATTCCATTAATTGTATTCTCAGTTATGGAAAAAGGTAATATTAAACGTGCCGTTTTAGGCGAAAATATTGGAACAGTTGTAAGGGGGAAATAAATATGGGACAACAAGTATTGAAATCTTCAAATGAAAAAATGGAAAAAGCAGTTGCTGCTTATTCTCGTGAACTAGCAACAGTTCGCGCTGGTCGTGCAAGCTCGTCTGTATTAGATAAGGTACAAGTTGATTACTATGGTGCACCAACACCAGTTGTGCAATTAGCGAACATTACAGTTCCAGAAGCACGTTTACTTGTAATTCAACCTTATGATAAAACTTCTATCGGTGATATCGAAAAAGCAATTTTAAAAGCAGATTTAGGCTTAAACCCTTCTAATGATGGAACTGTAATTCGTATTGCATTCCCTGCATTAACAGAAGAGCGTCGTCGTGATCTTGTTAAAGTTGTGAAAAAATATGCTGAAGAAGCAAAAGTAGCTGTTCGTAACGTACGTCGTGACGGAAATGATGATCTTAAGAAGCTTGAAAAAGCTGGCGAGATTACAGAAGATGATTTAAGAGGATATACTGAAGATATCCAAAAAGAAACAGATAAATATATTGCAAAAGTTGACGAAATCGCAAAAAACAAAGAAAAAGAAATCATGGAAGTGTAATAGCGATAACTTCGCAAATATGACCCTCTTCTTAAGGGGGTCTTTTTACACTTTTAGGCATACGTCTGCTTGTTGGAGGGTATGAATGATGTTTAAAAACTTTCCTTTTTTTAAAGGTAAAAAGGACACATCGTTTGATCATCTCGTTGAAGAAGTGAAAAAAGGATATATCCCAGAACATATTGCCATCATTATGGATGGGAATGGAAGATGGGCAAAGAGGAGAGCAATGCCTCGTATTGCGGGACATCATGAAGGTATGCAAGTTGTAAAGAAAATTACAAAATTTGCAAGTAAACTTAATGTGAAAGTGTTAACTCTTTATGCTTTTTCAACTGAGAACTGGAAAAGACCGAAAAAGGAAGTTGATTATTTAATGAAGCTTCCAGAAGAATTTCTAGGTACATTTTTACCAGAATTGATTGAAGAAAACGTACAAGTCCGAGTAATAGGGCAAAAAGATCGTCTTCCTACGCATACACGCAGAGCGATGGAGAAAGCCATGGAAGATACGAAAGAGAATACGGGATTAATTCTTAATTTCGCGTTAAACTATGGAAGTCGAGATGAAATCGTTTCTGCTGTGCAACATATGATGAAAGATAATGAGGAAGGAAAAATTCGTTCTGAAGAGGTAAGTGAAGAAATGCTTTCCTCCTACTTAATGACGAGTTCTTTACCCGATCCAGAGTTGTTAATCCGAACAAGCGGAGAGCTACGTATTAGTAATTTCATGTTATGGCAAATTGCATATTCGGAGTTTTGGTTTACAGATGTATATTGGCCAGACTTCAAAGAAGAACATTTGCTAAATGCGATTACTGACTTTCAACATAGAGGGCGCAGATTCGGAGGCGTGTAGAAAGAGAGGGTTTGGTAGTGAAACAGAGAATTATTACTGGAGTGGTTGCTGCCGCGCTATTCATTCCCATCGTAATATACGGTGGCGTGCCTTTTACGGTTTTAGTGTATGCACTTGCTTCTATAGGTTTATATGAATTAATTCGTATGAATAAGCTTACGCTTATTTCAGTACCGACAGTTTTAGCTGCAGTATTATTGTGGATTCTTTTAATTCCAAGTAGTGCATCAGAACTGTTTACATGGATTGGATTAGGTAAATTGGAAATCACATTTGTGATTGTTTTATTACTTTTATCATATACAGTCCTTTCTAAGAATACATTTACTTTTGATAATGCTTCATTTTTACTAATGGCAACGACATATGTGGCAATGGGATTCTTATATTTAAATGAAACGAGAATATTAGGAATTAAATATGTGTTTTGTGCATTATTTGTTATATGGGCTACTGATTCAGGCGCATATTTCGTAGGGAAAGCATTGGGCAAGAGAAAATTGTGGCCAGAAATTAGTCCAAATAAAACGATTGAAGGTTCATTAGGCGGCATCGTTTGTGGAATTATTGTGGCACTTGTTTACAACGTGTTCTTCCCAGTCGAATCGAATGTAGTAATTTTAATTGTGCTGACAATTATCATTTCTATTTTTGGACAAATTGGTGATTTAGTACAATCTGCTTTTAAACGTCATTATGGCGTAAAGGATTCAGGTACAATTTTACCTGGGCATGGTGGTATATTAGATCGAACAGATAGTTGGTTATTCGTTTTACCAATTCTCTACTTCTTATTACAATACAATTAATAAATGAACGAGGGGTTGGAGTCATGAAAAACATTAGTTTATTAGGTGCAAGCGGATCAATTGGTACACAAACTTTAGATGTATTACGCTCGCACCCAGACCAATTCCGTCTCGTTGCTTTTTCTGTAGGGAAAAATATTGACTACGCAGTAAAGGTAATTCAAGAATTTTCTCCGCAAATCGTCTCTGTGCAAAGAGAGGAAGATGTTTTAAAATTACAAGCTGTTTCTGGTAATACAAAAATTGTATATGGTAGTGAAGGACTTTTAGAAGTAGCATTACATCCAGATGCGGAGATTGTAGTAAATGCTGTTGTAGGTAGCGTAGGGTTGTTACCGACACTTCGTGCGATTGAGGCGAAAAAAACAATTGGAATTGCAAATAAAGAAACGTTAGTAACTGCAGGACATCTTGTAATGGAAGCAGCACGAAAACATAATGTTTCGTTACTTCCAGTAGATAGTGAACATTCGGCTATTTTTCAATGCTTGAATGGTGAAAATGAAAAAAGAATTTCTCGTCTTATTATAACGGCTTCTGGTGGAAGTTTCCGTGATAAAACGAGAGATGAATTGCATCATGTGACCGTAGAAGATGCGCTTCGACATCCAAACTGGTCAATGGGTTCGAAAATTACAATTGATTCTGCTACAATGATGAATAAGGGACTAGAAGTAATTGAAGCACATTGGCTTTTTGGTATCCCTTATGAGCAAATCGATGTTGTTTTACATAAAGAAAGTATTATCCATTCTATGGTTGAATTTGAAGATCGTAGTGTAATGGCGCAGCTTGGTTCACCTGATATGCGAGTACCAATTCAATACGCACTTACATATCCTGATAGATTGCCTCTTTCAGACACAAAACAGTTAAACTTATGGGAAATAGGGACGTTGCATTTTAAGAAAATGGACCAAGAACGATTCCGTTGTTTACGTTTTGCGTATGAAGCTGGAAAAGCAGGTGGAAGTATGCCAGCTGTAATGAACGCAGCAAATGAAGTAGCTGTTGAAGCTTTTTTACAAAAGAGAATTGGTTTCTTAACAGTGGAAGACCTCATTGAAAAAGCAATGAACCATCACAATGTCATTGCACGTCCGAGCTTAGAGGAAATTCTGGAAATTGATGCAGCCACAAGACGGTTTGTGATGGAACAAATTTAGCAAAGGTGGTTATGGAATTGAATACAGCGATTGCCTTTATATTAATTTTCGGTGCACTCGTATTTTTCCATGAGCTAGGGCATCTATATTTCGCGAAAAGAGCAGGCATTTTATGCCGCGAGTTTGCGATTGGTTTTGGTCCGAAAATATTCTCATTTGAAAAGAATGAAACGGTGTATACGATTCGATTACTGCCTCTTGGTGGCTATGTAAGAATGGCTGGCGAGGATGCAGATACAGTGGAGTTAAAGCCAGGGAAAAAGGTTGGCCTTGTGCTAAATGAAAAAGACGAAGCTGTGAAATTAGTTTTTGATGGATATGAAAAATATCCAAATGTTCGTGTTATTGAAGTCGAACAAGCTGATTTAGAGCATAATCTAACGATTTCAGGCTATGAAGAGTATGAGGAAGAGCTTCAAACATTCCGAGTGAATGAAAAGGCTCGTATCATTACTGCTGGAGAAGAAATCCAAATTGCTCCGTATAACAGGCAATTTGGTTCTAAAAAATTGGGTCAACGCGCTTTAACAATCTTTGCGGGTCCTGCAATGAACTTCATTTTAGCATTTGTTATTTTTGTGATTCTTGGATTTGTACAAGGGGTTCCTATTGACAAACCAATGGTCGGAAAAGTGATGGATAATAGTGCAGCACAGCAAGCTGGCCTGAAAGAGAATGATACAATTCAAGCGATTGATGGGAAAAACACAAGTACATGGAAAGATGTTGTTAATATTGTACGTGAAAACCCGAATAAAGAAATTACGTTACAAGTAAAGCGTGATAATGAACAGTTTAATGTGAAAGTAACGCCAACACTTGATAAAGAAGGAAAAGACGAAGTTGGTAGAATTGGTGTTTATTCTCCTGTAGAGAAAACAGTAATGGGTTCTATTAAATCAGGATTTGAACAAACGTACCAATGGACGAAACTAATTTTTGAATCTCTTGTGAAATTAGTAACTGGTCAATTTTCTATTAATGAGTTGTCAGGTCCAGTAGGAATTTATAATCTAACAGATCAAGTTGTAGATTATGGATTTACGCGTGTACTAAGTTTAGCGGCAGTTCTAAGCATTAATCTTGGTTTATTTAATTTATTACCAGTTCCTGCTTTAGATGGTGGCCGTTTATTCTTCTTCTTAATTGAAGCGTTACGAGGGAAACCAATTGACCGTCAAAAAGAAGGAATGGTTCATTTTATTGGTTTTGCATTATTAATGTTATTAATGTTAGTTGTAACATGGAATGACATTCGTAAGTTTTTCTTGTAAAATAGAATGAAACTAATAATGAAATAGAGCTCGTAGAATAAAATCCCTCACCTAATTCGAGGTGAGGGGTTTTACTGCGTGTAAGAGTAAAATGAAGAGGTGCAAATAAATGAAACAAAGTATGGTATTCAGTCCTACATTACGTGAAGTTCCAGCTGATGCTGAAATTAAGAGTCATCAATTATTACTTCGCGCAGGTTTTATGCGTCAAAATGCTTCTGGTATTTATAGTTTTCTACCATTTGGATTAAAAGTATTACACAAAGTAGAACGTATCGTTCGAGAAGAAATGGAGCGTGCAGGAGCTGTAGAATTATTAATGCCAGCTATGCAAGCTGCAGAATTATGGCAAGAATCAGGTCGTTGGTATTCATACGGATCTGAATTAATGCGTATGAAAGATCGTAACGCTCGTGAATTCGCATTAGGAGCGACACATGAGGAAGTAATTACGGATCTTGTGCGTGATGAAGTGAAATCATATAAAAAATTACCGTTAACATTATATCAAATTCAAACAAAATTCCGTGATGAGCAAAGACCTCGTTTCGGTTTATTACGTGGAAGAGAGTTTCTAATGAAAGATGCATACTCTTTCCATGCTACACAAGAGAGCTTAGATGAAGTATACGATCGCTTATATAAAGCATACTCTAACATTTTTGCTCGTTGTGGCTTGAATTTCCGTGCAGTTATTGCTGATTCTGGAGCAATGGGCGGAAAAGATACACATGAATTTATGGTATTATCTGATGTTGGTGAAGATACAATTGCATACTCTGACACATCTGATTATGCAGCAAACATCGAAATGGCTCCTGTTGTAGATACGTATACGAAGAGTGACGAAGCAGAAAAAGCTCTTGAAAAAGTAGCAACACCAGACCAAAAAGCAATCGAAGAAGTATCTGCATTCTTAAACATTGCAGCTGACAAGTGCATTAAGTCTATGGTATTTAAAGTAGATGAGAAATTAGTAGTTGTACTTGTTCGTGGTGATCACGAAGTAAACGATGTGAAAGTGAAAAATGTATACGGCGCTTCAGTTGTTGAGCTTGCTTCTCATGAAGAAGTAAAAGAATTATTAAATTGTGAAATTGGTTCATTAGGACCGATTGGTGTAACAGGTGATATTGAAATTATTGCTGATCACGCTGTAGCATCAATTGTTAACGGATGTTCAGGAGCGAACGAAGAAGGATTCCATTATGTAAATGTAAATCCAGAACGTGACTTTAAAGTAAGTCAATATACAGATTTACGCTTCATTCAAGAAGGAGACCAATCTCCAGATGGGAACGGAACAATTCTTTTCGCACGCGGAATTGAAGTTGGTCATGTATTCAAATTAGGAACTCGTTATAGTGAAGCAATGAACGCAACATTCCTAGATGAAAACGGAAAAACACAACCACTTATTATGGGTTGTTACGGTATCGGTGTATCTCGTACAGTGGCAGCAATTGCAGAGCAGTTTAACGATGAGAACGGCTTAGTTTGGCCAAAAGCTGTAGCACCGTTCCATGTGCATGTAATTCCAGTAAATATGAAATCTGATGCACAACGTGAAATGGGTAAAAATATCTACAACTCATTACAAGAACAAGGCTATGAAGTGTTATTAGACGATCGTGCAGAACGTGCAGGTGTTAAGTTTGCAGATGCAGATTTATTCGGTCTTCCAGTTCGCGTTACAGTTGGTAAAAAAGCAGACGAAGGTATTGTAGAAGTGAAAGTACGTGCTACAGGTGAGTCTGAAGAAGTAAAAGTAGAAGAACTTCAAACATATATTGCAAATATTTTAAAATAAGAAGAGGTACCTCGTAATGGGGTACCTTCTCTTTCTTTGTAAACGTATTTTGTAAAAGAAGAAGGAAGAAATCTTTCTTTGTAGTACGTTTCAATTTATAATAGCAAATGGAAGGAGAGTGCTTATGTCTTTAACAAATGAACAACAAGAGCGATTTCAAATTTTGCTCCAGCAGTTGCAAATACCAGACGACCTTATAAATCAATATTTACAAGGCGGTGGTATTGAAAGACTCGTTATTGATAAAGCGAATAAAAGTTGGCATTTTGATTTACAAGTGCCACGTATTTTGCCTACAGAATTATATGAATTGCTAGAAACAAAGCTTAAGCAATCATTTTCTCATATTGCAAGAACAACATTTGCATTAGAAACAGAGAATAAACAATTTACAGAAGAAGAAGTAAGGGCGTATTGGCCACTTTGTACGGAACGAATTACATTTTCACCCATGTTCGCGTACTTAAAGAAGCAACTTCCGCAGGTGAATGGAGTGAAGTTGCTAATAAATGTGAATAATGAGCTGGAGTCTACTGCTTTAAAGAAAAACGTTGCGAAACCAGTGGGGGATCAATACGAAGTTTTTGGATTCCCGCGTTTCCAGTTAGACACACATATACAGCAAAATGCAGAAGAAATGCAAAAGTTTCGTGAGCAAACTCAGCAAGAAGACCGCGAGCGTGTTATACAAGCTATGGAAGAAATGGCGAAGAAGCAAGCTGAAGAAAGTAGCGTTGTGTATGAAGGACCGATTACACTCGGGTATCTTATTAAGCCGGATGAAGAGATTACACCGATGCGAGAAATTCAAGATGAAGAACGAAGAAAAACGGTTCAAGGATATGTCTTCCATGTAGAGACAAAAGAGCTTCGTAGTGGCCGTACGTTATTAACTTTAAAAATAACAGATTATACGGATTCTATTATGATTAAAATGTTCTCACGTGACAAAGAAGATATTCCAATGCTGCAATCCTTGAAAAAAGGAATGTGGGTGAAAGCACGTGGTTCTGTTCAAAACGATACATTCGTTCGAGATTTAGTAATGATTGCAAATGATATTAATGAAATAACAGGGCCGTCTCGTAAAGATAAAGCGCCAGAAGGTGAAAAGCGTGTAGAACTTCATCTGCACACTCCGATGAGCCAAATGGATGCTGTTACTCCTGTTTCTAGGCTTGTTGCCCAAGCAGGTAAATGGGGACATGAAGCTATTGCGGTTACAGACCATGCTGTGGCTCAGTCGTTTCCAGAGGCATATTCTGCGGGAAAAAAAGCGGGAGTTAAAGTTATATACGGTGTAGAAGCGAATTTAGTTAATGATGGTGTACCGATAGCATATAACGAAGCGCATCGTTTACTTGCGGAGGAAACGTATGTTGTTTTCGACGTTGAGACGACAGGTTTATCAGCTGTATACGATACAGTCATTGAGTTGGCTGCCGTAAAAGTAAAGGGTGGCGAAATCATTGATCGCTTTGAATCTTTCGCAAATCCACATCAACCATTATCAGCGACGATTATTGAATTAACAGGTATTACAGATGATATGTTAACTGATGCGCCAGAAGTGGACGAAGTGTTTAAAAAGTTTGAAGAATGGATGGGTGACCATACACTTGTTGCCCATAACGCAAGCTTTGATATGGGCTTTATTAATGTAGGTTTTAAAAAGGCTGGGATAGAAAAAACGAATAACCCAGTTATTGATACGTTAGAACTTGCACGATTCTTATTCCCGGAAATGAAGAATCATCGATTAAATACGATGTGTAAAAAACTTGATATTGAATTAACGCAACATCACCGTGCGATTTATGATACAGAAGCGACGGGATATTTGCTTGTGAAAATGTTGAAAGATGTAATTGAAAAGGGATTTGAATATCACGATCAATTAAATGATAGCATGGGACAAGGGGATGCGTATAAGCGTGGCCGTCCAAGTCATATGACGTTACTTGCCACATCAGATGTTGGGTTGAAAAATTTATATAAACTTGTTTCATATTCTCACCTTAATTACTTTTACCGTGTACCACGAGTACCGAGGTCACTATTAAAAAAATACCGTGAAGGAATTTTAGTAGGAACGGCTTGTGATAAAGGTGAAGTATTTGAGGCGATGATGCAAAAAGCTCCTGAAGAGGTAGAAGAAATTGCACAGTTCTATGATTACATTGAAGTAATGCCTCCAGAGGTGTTGCGTCATTTAGTAGAGCGTGAACTCGTTCGAGATGAAGGACAATTAAAAACAATTATCTCTAACTTAGTAAAACTAGGTGAGACGTTAGATAAACCAGTTGTCGCTACAGGGAACGTGCATTACTTAGATCCAGAAGATGCAATGTATCGTAAAATTTTAGTTAGTTCACAGGGCGGGGCAAATCCGTTAAATCGACATTCATTACCGCCAGTACATTTCCGTACAACTGATGAAATGCTAGAGTGTTTTTCATTTTTAGGTGAGGACAAAGCGAAAGAAGTTGTTGTAACGAATACACAAAAGGTTGCGTCATTAATTGGTGATGTTCGTCCGGTAAAAGATGATCTATATACACCTAAAATTGAGGGTGCCGATGATGAAACACGTGATATGAGTTATAAAATGGCACGCAGTATATATGGTGAAGAACTACCAGAAATTGTAGAGGCTCGCTTAGAAAAAGAATTGAAAAGTATTATTGGACATGGATTTGCCGTTATTTATTTAATCTCACATAAGCTTGTGAAAAAATCGTTAGTTGACGGATATCTAGTAGGTTCGCGTGGTTCAGTAGGTTCATCGTTCGTTGCAACGATGATGGAAATTACAGAAGTAAACCCATTACCACCACACTATGTCTGTCCAAAATGCAAGCAATCTGAATTCTTTAATGATGGTTCGGTAGGCTCTGGTTTCGACTTACCAGATAAAGATTGTCCGACATGTAATGTGGCATATGTAAAAGATGGACATGATATCCCATTCGAAACGTTCCTTGGATTCAAAGGAGATAAGGTACCCGATATCGATTTGAACTTCTCCGGGGAATACCAACCACGTGCCCATAACTATACGAAAGTACTGTTCGGTGAAGATTATGTATACCGTGCTGGAACGATTGGTACAGTTGCGGAAAAAACAGCTTATGGATATGTAAAAGGTTATGCAAATGATCACAATTTAACAATTCGAAATGCAGAGATTGATCGCTTAGTAGCGGGATGTACAGGGGTAAAACGTACAACTGGACAGCATCCAGGTGGTATTATCGTTGTGCCAGATTACATGGATATCTTTGATTTCTCACCAATACAGTTTCCTGCTGATTCAATTGGTGCTGAGTGGAGAACAACGCATTTTGACTTCCACTCGATTCATGATAATTTATTGAAACTTGATATACTAGGACACGATGATCCGACCGTTATTCGTATGTTACAAGATTTAAGTGGTATTGATCCGAAAACAATCCCAACGGATGATCCAGAGGTAATGAAAATTTTCTCTGGTCCAGAAACGTTAGGGGTAACGGAAGAACAAATTAACTGTAAAACAGGTACACTTGGTATCCCAGAATTCGGTACGAAATTCGTAAGACAGATGTTAGAAGAGACAAAACCAACGACATTCTCAGAATTGGTCCAAATTTCTGGGCTGTCACATGGTACTGACGTATGGCTGGGTAATGCAAATGAGTTAATTTATAACGGTACATGTACGCTGAGTGAAGTTATCGGTTGTCGTGATGACATCATGGTATATTTAATCTATCAAGGTTTAGATCCATCATTAGCCTTCAAAATCATGGAGTCGGTTCGTAAAGGTAAAGGTGTACCGGAAGAATGGGAAGATGACATGAAAGGTAATAATGTACCAGGTTGGTATATTGATTCATGTAAGAAGATTAAATACATGTTCCCTAAAGCCCATGCGGCTGCTTACGTACTTATGGCTGTGCGTATCGCATACTTTAAAGTACATTTTGCACTTTTATTCTATGCGGCATATTTTACAGTTCGTGCAGATGATTTTGACGTAGAGGCGATGGCGAAAGGTTCAGCATCCATACGTGTGAAAATTGATGAAATTGCTCAAAAAGGATTGGATGCAGCGCCAAAAGAGAAGAGTTTATTAACAGTACTAGAAATGACACTGGAAATGTGTGAGCGTGGATATTCATTCCAAAAGGTCGATTTATACCGCTCGCATGCAACTGAGTTTATTATTGATGGGGATACTTTAATTCCTCCATTTAATGCAGTGCCTGGTCTTGGTACGAACGCAGCCTTAAGTATTGTGGAAGCGCGTAAAAATGGAGACTTCTTATCAAAAGAAGACTTACAGCAGCGGAGTAAGGTTTCGAAAACAATTATTGAGTATTTAGATAGCCAAGGTTGTTTAGGAGATTTGCCGGATCAAAACCAATTATCACTGTTCTAATAGGTAGGAAAAGTCTTTGCAAATCAATATTTGCTATGGTATACTATAAACCGAGATAACCATGTCATGTATATTTTGTGAAAAAGAGAGTGGGGAAACCCACTCTTTCGTGTTACTATCTACATTTTATTCATGTAGATAGTAAAGACATTTCTGTCGTATATACATATTTTGTTACAAGTTTTACTTCTTAAATTTGGTAATACTAAGACAGATATTCCCTGCTTAACGGCAGGGGCTTTTGTTAGCTAACGAGAAAGAATAAGATAGACCGTCTTATGAACGGGATCTTTTCTTGTAAATGGTACATGGCGGCAGGAAGGAGGCTGTTTATGGATAAGAAAGTCACAGAAGTTGTAGAAGCATTTGCGCAGCCAATCGTTGAAGAGTTAAATCTTGAACTTGTAGATGTAGAGTATGTGAAAGAAGGACAAGACTGGTTCTTACGCGTATTCATCGATTCTGAAAAGGGAGTCGACATTGAAGAATGCGGTGCGGTAAGTGAACGTTTAAGCGAAGCTTTAGATAAAGAGGATCCAATTCCTCACCTTTACTTTTTGGATGTATCATCTCCTGGAGCAGAACGCCCATTAAAGAAAGAGAAAGACTTCCAGCAAGCGGTAGGAAAACAAGTGGCAATTAAAACATATGAGCCGATTGATGGCGAAAAGATGTTTGAAGGAAAGTTACTTTCCTACGACGGTACTACAATTACACTACTATTAACAATTAAAACACGTAAAAAAGAAATCCAAATTCCAATGGATAAAGTTGCAAATGCGCGACTTGCTGTTACGTTTTAGTAAGAAGGGGGATCTTCATGAGCACTGAGTTGTTAGATGCTTTGCTCGTATTAGAGTCAGAAAAAGGTATTAGTAAAGATATTATTATTGATGCGATTGAAGCAGCGTTAATCTCTGCTTATAAACGCAATTTTAACCAAGCACAAAACGTTCGTGTGAGCTTTAACCCAGAAGTGGGAACAATTCAAGTTTTAGCACGTAAGGACGTTGTTGATAATGTGTTTGATCCACGTCTTGAAATCTCTGTAGAAGAGGCAAGACAAATTAATCCAAACTACCAAGATGGCGACGTACTAGAAATTGAAGTAACGCCAAAAGATTTTGGTCGTATTGCAGCGCAAACTGCAAAACAAGTTGTAACACAACGAGTTCGTGAAGCAGAACGTGGTGTTATTTACTCAGAATTTAGTGATCGTGAAGAAGACATTATGGTTGGTATTGTACAACGCCAAGATGCTCGTTTCATCTACGTAAGCTTAGGTAAAGTAGAAGCTTTATTACCTGTAAGTGAGCAAATGCCAAATGAGCAATATAAGCCACATGATCGTATTCGCGTATTTATTACAAAAGTAGAAAAGACAACAAAAGGACCACAAATTTACGTATCACGTACACATCCTGGTCTTTTAAAACGTTTATTCGAAATGGAAGTTCCAGAAATTTATGATGGAACTGTAGAAATTCGCTCTGTAGCGCGCGAAGCAGGAGATCGTTCTAAAATCTCTGTGCATGCAGAAAACATTGATGTTGATCCAGTTGGTTCTTGCGTAGGACCGAAAGGACAACGTGTACAACGTGTTGTAGATGAACTAAAAGGTGAAAAGATTGACATCGTTCGCTGGTCAAATGATCCAGTTGAATATGTTGCAAATGCTTTAAGCCCATCACAAGTTGTTAAAGTACTTGTAGATGAAGATGAAAAAGCAACAACTGTTGTGGTTCCAGACCACCAGCTATCATTAGCTATCGGTAAGCGTGGACAAAATGCGCGTCTTGCAGCTAAATTAACAGGCTGGAAAATCGATATTAAAAGCGAGTCTGATGCGAAACAACTTGGAATTGTAACAGAAGAAGATAGCGTAATCGCATTCGGATTCGATTCAGTTGAAGACGAAATCGAATAGAGGTGATGAGTATGAGCAATCGAAAAGTTCCGTTACGAAAATGTATCGCGACGCAAGAGATGAAATCAAAACGAGAGCTCGTTCGCATTGTTCGTTCCAAAGAGGGCGAAGTGTCTATTGATTTATCTGGAAAAAAATCAGGACGAGGTGCATATTTGTCAAAAGATAAAGAATGCATTATGCAAGCCCAAAAGAAAAACATTTTGGAACATCATCTAAAAGCGAAAATCGACAGTTCTCTGTACGAAGAGCTTCTTGAGCTTGTTGAGAAGGAGTCGAAATAAGTGTCCGATTGGAAATCGTTTTTAGGACTAGCAAATCGCGCTCGAAAAATCATTTCGGGTGAAGAACTCGTTTTAAAGGAAGTACGAAGTGGTAAAGCAAAGCTCGTATTGCTTTCTGAAGATGCGTCAGCGAACACTACTAAACGTATCACTGATAAAACGACGTACTACAACGTACCAATGAAAAAAGTCGAAAATCGACAACAATTAGGGCATGCGATTGGGAGAGACGAGCGAGTCGTTGTAGCTGTGTTAGATGAAGGCTTTGCGAAAAAGCTACGTAGCATGCTCGATACAAATTACCGGGGGTGAAGGTATGAGTAAAATTCGAGTACATGAATATGCAAAAAAAAATAATATCTCAAGTAAAGATCTTATGACAAAACTTAAAGAGATGAATATCGAGGTTTCGAATCATATGACAATGTTAGAAGATGAAGTAGTAAACAAATTAGATAATGAATATAACACTGGAGCGGAAAAACCTTCTGTTGCAGATGAGTTTGAAGTAGAAGAGAAAGTTGTTCGCAGTAAAAAGAACAGCAACAAGAAAAAGAAAAAAGGCAAAGGAAATGAAGACAAACGTCAAGATAACTTTGCTGGAAGACAACAAACGCAAATAGTAGAAACACCAGATAAAATTACTTTCTCTGGAAGCCTTACAGTAGGTGAACTTGCTAAAAAGTTAAGCAAAGAGCCATCTGAAATTATTAAAAAGCTCTTCATGCTAGGAATTATGGCGACAATTAACCAAGATTTAGATAAAGATACAATTGAGTTAATTGCTACTGATTACGGTATTGAAGTAGAAGAAGAAATAGTTGTAAGTGAAACTGAGTTTGAAACATTCATTGATGAGCAAGATGATGAAGAAAACTTAAAAGAGCGTCCAGCTGTTGTTACGATTATGGGACACGTTGACCATGGTAAAACAACATTACTTGACTCTATTCGTAATTCAAAAGTAACTGCTGGCGAAGCGGGTGGAATTACTCAACATATCGGTGCATACCAAGTTGAAGTAAATGATAAGAAAATTACATTCTTAGATACGCCTGGTCACGCGGCATTTACAACGATGCGTGCTCGTGGTGCGCAAGTAACTGATATTACAATCCTTGTTGTTGCAGCTGATGATGGTGTTATGCCACAAACAGTTGAAGCGATTAGCCATGCAAAAGCAGCTGGAGTACCAATTATTGTTGCTGTGAATAAAATGGATAAACCAGCGGCGAATCCTGATCGTGTAATGCAAGAATTAACAGAATATGAATTAGTTCCAGAAGCTTGGGGCGGAGATACAATTTTCGTACCAATTTCTGCAATCCAAGGCGAGGGAATTGACAACTTGCTAGAGATGATTCTTCTTGTAAGTGAAGTAGAAGAATATAAAGCAAACCCAAATCGTTATGCAACGGGTACTGTAATTGAAGCACAGCTTGATAAAGGTAAAGGAACTATCGCGACATTATTAGTTCAAAACGGTACACTTCGAGTTGGAGATCCAATCGTTGTTGGAACTTCATTCGGGCGTGTTCGTGCAATGGTAAGTGATATTGGTCGTCGTGTAAAAGTTGCTGGTCCATCAACTCCTGTTGAAATTACAGGTTTAAATGAAGTACCACAGGCTGGAGATCGTTTCATGGCATTCGCTGATGAGAAGAAAGCTCGTCAAATCGGTGAATCACGTGCACAAGAAGCGTTAGTTGCACAACGTGGTGAGAAATCTAAATTAAGCCTTGAAGATTTATTCCAACAAATCCAAGAGAGCGATGTAAAAGAAATCAACTTAATCGTAAAAGCAGACGTACAAGGTTCTGTTGAAGCGATGGCAGCGTCACTTCGTAAAATTGATGTTGAAGGCGTAAAAGTTAAAATCATTCACACTGGTGTAGGTGCGATTACAGAATCTGATATTATTTTAGCTTCTGCATCTAATGCAATTGTAATTGGATTTAACGTACGTCCGGATGTGAACGCGAAGCGTACAGCTGAATTAGAGAACGTTGATGTTCGCTTACACCGTATTATCTACAAAGTAATCGAAGAAATTGAATTAGCAATGCAAGGTATGCTGGATCCAGAATTCGAAGAAAAAGTAATCGGTCAAGCGGAAGTTCGTCAAACATTCAAGGTAACAAAAGTTGGAACAATCGCAGGTTGTTACGTAATTGACGGTAAAATTACACGCGATAGTGGCGTTCGTATTATCCGCGATGGTATCGTAATTTTCGAAGGACAACTTGATACGTTAAAACGTTTCAAAGACGACGTAAAAGAAGTTGCACAAAACTATGAGTGTGGTATTACAATTGAGAGATATAATGACCTTAAAGAAGGGGACATCATTGAAGCATACGTTATGGAAGAAGTGAAGCGATGATTGTCGCTTCACTCTCATTCGAGTGTATGATTTACGATGTGCATTCTTTAAAAGAGAAACGGGCAATTTTGCAACGAGTGCTAACTCGTGTGAAACAGCGCTATAATGTAGCTGTTTCTGAAGTTGGGCATCAAGATGTATGGCAACGTACAGAAATTGCGATTGTCTCCGTATCCTCAAATCGTGTTATCTGTGAAAAAGAAATGAATCGTGTACTGGAGTACATCGATTCATTTCCTGAAATTGAACGTACGATAACACAATTGGAATGGTATTGAATGAGGTGAAGAGTTATGAAATTACGTGCAAACCGTGTAGGCGAGCAAATGAAAAAAGAATTAGGCGACATCATTAGTCGTAAAATTAAAGACCCACGTATCGGATTTGTTACAGTAACAGATGTACAAGTGAGTGGTGATTTGCAAATTGCCAAAGTATATATTTCTGTTTTAGGTGACGAAGAACAGAAAGAAAATACGTTAAAAGGTTTAGCGAAGGCAAAAGGCTTTATTCGTTCAGAAATTGGCCAACGTATTCGTCTTCGTAAAACACCGGAAATTACCTTTGAGTTTGATGAGTCTATCGGATATGGTCATCGAATTGATACACTTTTACATGAAATTAATAAAGACGGTAAACGTGAAGAATAATGGATAGACATTTGTCTATCCATTTTTTCAATGCAAAATAAGTTTTGGATATTTACTACGAAAGAATTATGATGAGGTGAACATATATGGAAGGTGTAGTATTATTACATAAGCCAAAAGGCATGACATCACATGATTGTGTATTTAAATTAAGAAAGATATTGCGAGAAAAGAGAATTGGTCATACGGGAACATTAGACCCAGATGTAACGGGAGTATTACCACTTTGTGTGGGGAGAGCAACGAAGATTGCACAATTTTTAACAAGTGAAACGAAAACATATGAAGGTGAAGTAACATTAGGGTTTTCAACAACAACAGAAGATGCTTCTGGTGAAGTTGTGGAGAAACAAGATGTAAACCGTGTTATTACACGTAAAGAAGTAGAAGAGGTACTAGCTGAATTAACAGGCACGATTGAACAAATGCCACCAATGTTCTCAGCTGTAAAAGTAAACGGGAAAAAATTATATGAATATGCAAGAGCAGGACAAGAGGTGGAACGTCCAGTTCGTACAATTACGATTCATGAATTCGTATTACTTGATGACCGTGAAGTTTTTGAAGGAGAAAATATTTCATTCCGTTTCCGTGTAACGTGTAGTAAAGGAACATATGTAAGAACGTTAGCGGTAATGATCGGGGAGAAACTTGGTTTCCCATCACATATGTCTCACCTTGTAAGAACGGCATCTGGTGAATTTTTATTAGAAGATTGCATATCATTTGAAGAAATTGAAGAAAACGTGCAAAATGGAACAGTAGAGTCTATCTTCATTTCAATTGATGAAGCATTAAGTAAGTTTCCAAAAATGGTTGTAGATGAAAAGCAAGCAGAGAAAATCAAGAATGGTATGTTCTTAAAGAATGAATTAGAAATAACAGCACCATTTATTACAGTGTTTGATGAAAATGATCGTTGCTTAGCAATTTATGAACATCATCCGAAACATCCTGGCATGTTAAAGCCGATGAAAGTACTTGTGAATAATCAAGAACTAAAGCTATAATGAATTATTGGAAGGATTATTACAGAAAAAGGTGAATTCAAGCGTGAAACTTATTCATTTAACTCATCCACATGAACAAAAAAAATTAGAATTACCACCTACTGTAATGGCATTAGGATTTTTTGATGGCATTCATTTAGGACATCAATGTGTAATTCGAACTGCGAAAAAAATAGCGGACGACCGAGGATATAAAAGTGCAGTTATGACATTTCATCCTCACCCATCTGTTGTTTTAGGGAAAAAGGATGCGCATGTGGAGTATATTACACCAATGCGTGATAAAGAAAAAATAGTCGAAAGCTTAGGAATCGATATATTATATGTGATTAAATTTGATGAATCATTTGCAGGGTTATTACCGCAACAATTTGTAGATGATTATATTATTGGTTTAAATGTAAAGCATGTAGTAGCAGGGTTTGATTATTCATATGGACGTTTAGGAAAAGGAAAGATGGAGACTTTACCATTTCATGCAAGAGGGGAGTTTACACAGACTGTGATTGAAAAAGTTGAATTTCAAGAAGAGAAAGTAAGTTCTACAGCATTACGAAAGTTAATTCGAAATGGCGAAATGGAACAAATTCCATCTATTTTAGGTAGAGCCTATACTGTAGCGGGAACAGTTATACACGGCGACAAACGTGGGCGTCAAATTGGTTTTCCAACAGCTAATGTAGGTTTAAGTGATGAGTATTTATTGCCACCTGTAGGTGTTTATGCAGTGAGATTAAAAGTTCACGATGAATGGTACGATGGTGTATGTAATATTGGATATAAACCGACTTTTAAAGAAGATGAGCGTCAATTATCAATTGAAGTGCACTTATTTGAATTTAACAAAGATATATACGATCAAAATGTTACAGTAGAGTGGCATATGCGTATAAGAGAAGAGAAGAAATTCAATGGCATTGATGAGTTAGTTGAACAAATCGCAAAAGATAAGAAAACAGCACAAGAATATTTTGCGAGCGAAAAGAATATACTTGCTTTTTCAAATGAAAAGTAGTATTCTATGTTATGTACTTTATGACAACCATTGCTTGGCATTGCGACTCACCGACGCTTGCTAGGTAATTGGGGGTTTAATTAATAGGAGGTGAAATAGGATGGCTTTAACACAAGAGCGTAAAAATGAAATCATTGCACAATTTAGAACTCATGAGACTGATACTGGTTCTCCAGAGGTTCAAATTGCTGTCCTAACGGAGCAAATTAACACTCTAAACGAGCACTTACGTACTCACAAGAAAGATCATCATTCACGTCGTGGTCTATTAAAGATGGTTGGTAAACGTCGTAACTTACTAACTTACCTTCGTAATAGCGATATCACACGTTACCGTGAATTAATCACAAAGCTTGGCTTACGTCGATAGTCAAAGAAGCGGGAATATTCCCGCTTTTTTGTTAGGTAAAAATATATCTTCTACGCTTTATAGCTTACTTAATTTTAGGCAATACTAGAGGTAGAATATTGTGATATACTATCCATTTACATAGAAGAATTGAATACTTTAAATTGAGAGGGGTACTTAAATGAGTCAAGAAAAGCAAGTCTTCTCGATAGATTTAGCTGGTCGCCAGCTAACAGTTGAAACTGGTCAGCTTGCAAAACAAGCGAACGGAGCAGTATTAGTAAGATATGGCGATACAGCGGTTCTATCTACAGCAACTGCATCAAAAGAAGCTAAAAATGTAGATTTTTTCCCACTTACAGTAAACTATGAAGAGCGTTTATATGCAGTCGGAAAAATTCCTGGCGGTTTTATTAAGCGTGAAGGTCGTCCAAGTGAAAAAGCAATTTTGGCAAGTCGTTTAATCGACCGTCCAATTCGTCCGCTATTCGCAGATGGTTTCCGTAACGAAGTACAAGTTGTCAGCATTGTAATGAGTGTTGATCAAGATTGTTCTTCTGAAATGGCAGCTATGCTTGGTTCTTCATTAGCGTTATCGATTTCAGATATTCCATTTGAAGGTCCAATCGCTGGTGCGACAGTTGGTCGTATTAATGGCGAATTCGTTATTAATCCAACAGTAGAACAGCAAGAACAAAGTGATATCCACTTAGTTGTAGCTGGTACGAAAGATGCGATTAACATGGTTGAAGCAGGAGCAGATCAAGTGCCTGAAGAAACAATGTTAGAAGCAATTATGTTTGGTCATGACGAAATTAAACGTTTAATTGCATTCCAAGAAGAGATTGTACAAGCTGTAGGTAAAGAGAAATCAGAAGTGAAACTTTATGAAGTTGACGCTGATCTTAATCAAGCTGTACGTGAAATGGCTGAGAAGGATATGCATTCTGCAATTCAAGTACATGAGAAACATGCACGTGAAGATGCAATTAACGAAGTGAAAAAGCGTGTAATTGAGCATTACGAAGCTGAGGAAGCTGACGCTGATACATTAGGACAAGTAAATGAGATTTTATATAAAATTGTAAAAGAAGAAGTACGTCGTCTTATTACAGTTGAAAAAATCCGCCCAGATGGCCGTAAAGGTGACGAAATCCGTCCTTTAGCATCAGAGGTTGGTATTTTATCTCGTACACACGGTTCTGGTTTATTCACACGTGGACAAACACAAGCATTAAGTATTTGTACATTAGGTGCATTAGGCGATGTGCAAATTTTAGATGGTCTTGGTGTAGAAGAATCAAAACGCTTTATGCACCATTACAATTTCCCATCATTTAGTGTTGGTGAAACAAGACCGATGCGTGGACCAGGTCGTCGTGAAATTGGTCATGGTGCACTAGGAGAGCGCGCACTTGAGCCTGTAATTCCATCTGAAAAAGATTTCCCATACACAGTACGCCTTGTATCTGAAGTATTAGAATCAAATGGTTCTACTTCACAAGCAAGTATTTGTGGTAGTACTTTAGCAATGATGGATGCGGGTGTTCCACTTAAAGCTCCAGTTGCAGGTATTGCAATGGGTCTAGTTAAATCTGGTGAGCATTACACAATTTTATCTGATATTCAAGGTATGGAAGATCATTTAGGTGATATGGACTTTAAAGTAGCAGGTACAGCACAAGGTGTAACTGCACTGCAAATGGACATTAAAATCGATGGTTTATCACGTGAGATTTTAGAAGAGGCATTACAACAAGCGAAAATTGGTCGTGTGCACATTCTAAATCATATGTTATCTGTTATTGCAGAGCCACGTACTGAATTATCAGCTTACGCTCCAAAGATTATTACAATGACAATTAACCCAGATAAAATCCGTGACGTTATTGGACCAAGCGGTAAACAAATCAATAAAATTATTGAAGAAACTGGCGTTAAAATTGACATCGAGCAAGATGGTACAGTATTCATTTCATCAATAAATCAAGAAATGAACGACAAAGCTAAGAAGATTATCGAAGATATCGTTCGCGAAGTACAAGTAGGTGAGATCTACGAAGGAAAAGTGAAGCGTGTTGAGAAATTTGGTGCTTTCGTTGAATTATTCAGCGGTAAAGATGGATTAGTTCATATTTCTGAACTTGCACTTGAGCGTGTAGGTAAAGTAGAAGACGTTGTGAAAATCGGTGATGTAATTACAGTTAAAGTTATCGAGATTGACAAGCAGGGTCGCGTAAATCTATCTAGAAAAGTATTGCTAAAAGAAGAGCAAGAAAAAGAAGCTGCTAAAGAAGAAAACAAACAAGAGCAGCAATAAGTAAAAGCCAGTTAAACTGGCTTTTTTTGTTATGTAAAAAACATGATGTTCATATATTTTTATGTCGGTATAGGTATAGTTTTCATTATAACGCTCAAATTAACAAAGATAAGAAGAAAATGTTTTTATATAGTTAATTTGGGAGGGTTTATATGAAAGTTCGTATATTGGCATACATATGTATATTTTCTTTATATGTCAGTTTAGGCTCTTATTCTGTTTTTGCACAAGATAACTTGCATAAAGAAATTCAAAAGCATGCAAAACAGTATGAGATTGCACCTCAAAATGCGATGATTGATAAAATATGGAAGGCAATACCTGGATATAATGGAAGACAAGTGGATATTGAAGCATCGTATAATAATATGAAGAAGCTAAAGGAATTTGATCAAAAATATCTTGAATTCAAAGAAGTCTCACCGAGTGTTCATTTGGAAGATTTATCACCAGCTCCAATTTATAGAGGGCATCCAAATAAAAAGATGGTAGGATTAACAATAAATGTGGCATGGGGAAATGAGTATTTGCCTCGCATATTAGAAATCTTGAAAAAGCATGATGTGAAGGCCACTTTCTTTTTAGAAGGACGTTGGGTGAAAGAAAATTTGCGGTTTGCAAAAATGATTGTCGATGCAAAACAAGAAGTTGGAAATCACTCATACACACACCCTAATATGAAAACGTTATCGTCAGATGAAATACGAGATCAGTTACAAAAAACAAATCGAATGATAGAAGTAGCAACGAATCAAAAAGTAAGATGGTTTGCCCCGCCGAGTGGAAGCTTTCGAGATGAAGTCGTAAAGATTGCAGATGATTTTCAAATGGGAACGATTATGTGGACTGTAGATACGATTGATTGGAAGCGACCTGAGCCGGATGTACTATTGCAGAGAGTAATGAGAAAAATACATCCAGGTGCTATCATATTAATGCATCCTACTTCGTCTACAGCAGAGGCTTTAGAAACAATGATTACAAAATTGAAGGAACAAGGATATAAAGTGGGGAATATAACTGAATTACTGGATGAAAAACGTGTGGATTAAATACATTTGCATGACATTCATCCTTAAACTTGTTATCATTAAATAATAGCGTTTTATTTAGAGAAACTGGCAGTAGGAGGAAAGTTTTTGATTAAAAAATATACTTGTAAAAATGGTGTAAGAATAGTTATGGAGAATATACCAACTGTAAGATCGGTTGCAATTGGTATTTGGATCCATGCGGGATCAAGAAATGAAAATGAAAAAAATAATGGGATTTCTCACTTTTTAGAGCATATGTTCTTTAAAGGGACAGAAACACGTAGTGCACGAGAGATTGCAGAATCATTTGATAGCATTGGTGGTCAAGTGAATGCATTTACTTCAAAAGAATATACTTGTTACTATGCAAAAGTATTAGATGAGCATGCTAAATATGCTTTAGATGTTTTAGCAGATATGTTCTTTAATTCAACATTTGATGAGGAAGAACTGAAAAAAGAGAAGAATGTCGTATGTGAAGAAATTAAAATGTACGAAGATGCGCCAGATGATATTGTGCATGATATGTTAACGAAAGCAACATATGAAACGCATCCACTTGGATATCCTATTTTAGGAACAGAAGAAACGCTTAATACGTTTACAGGTGATACGTTACGTCAATATATAAAAGATCATTACACACCTGAAAATGTAGTTGTATCAGTTGCAGGAAATATTGATGAAGCATTTTTACAAACAGTGGAGCAATATTTCGGTAGTTATGAAGGAACAACAAACCGTGAACAAGTACATAGCCCAATTTTCCATTTCAATAAGGTAGCCCGTAAAAAGGAAACGGAACAAGCTCATTTATGTCTAGGATATAAAGGCTTACAAATGGGACACGAAGATATTTATAACTTAATTGTATTAAATAATGTTTTAGGCGGTAGCATGAGTAGCCGTTTATTCCAAGAAGTACGTGAGCAACGTGGATTAGCTTACTCGGTATTTTCTTACCACTCTTCTTATGAAGATACAGGCATGTTAACACTTTACGGTGGAACAGGTAGCCAACAATTAGATACACTGTATGAAACAATGCAAGAAACATTAGAGACATTGAAAAATACAGGTATTACAGAAAAAGAGCTTATGAATAGTAAAGAGCAATTAAAAGGAAACTTAATGTTAAGTTTAGAAAGTACAAATAGCCGTATGAGCCGTAACGGTAAAAATGAATTGCTTCTTCGTAAACATCGTTCACTTGATGAGATTATTGAAAGTGTAAACACTGTAACAAAAGAAAATGTGGACGGATTAATTCGCAACATGTTTACTGATGAATTCTCTGCGGCACTTATTAGTCCAGATGGAAAACTTCCAAAAGGAATAAAACTATAATCGATTTTTATGATGTATCTGATAATAACCTTCTCTCATTTAAATGAGAGAGGGTTATTTTTTTTATACATATAGAATAGGTACTAATTATAGACAATGCAAATGAAAAATTCAGTAGGGGGAGTATGTATGCGATTAAGTGAATTAAGTGGTAAAGAGGTTGTAGATATAGAAAAAGCGGAAAAAATGGGAGTCTTAGGTTATATGGATTTAGAGATTAACGAGAAAGACGGACAAATACAAACACTTATAATACCTGTAGGGAAGTGGGGAGGTTTTAAAAAGGAACCACAAGAAATAAGGGTGGCATGGAGTCAAATAAAGAAAGTCGGACATGATATGCTTCTTTGTGATAGTATAGATCGTTCAAATTCGGAGTGAAGGATGGCCATTTTGGTCATCTTTTTTTGTATCTACATAGAAACCTGATAAATCATATGTGCATTTGGATTTTCAATCACCATAAACTCGTACATTACATATGATGTGGAGGAAAAAGAAAAAGTAGGCACTTTTCTTATAAATGACAGAAAAAGAAGGTGAATTAGGGAATGTTGACTGAGATGCATATTGCTGTCATAGGAGGAGATGCAAGGCAGCTAGAAGTAATTCGTAAGCTAGTTGAATTGGATGCGAAACTTTCTTTGATAGGGTTTGATCAGTTAGATCATGGTTTCACAGGGGCAGCAAAAGAAAGTATACAAAATTTAGATTTCACTTCTGTAGACGCAATTATTTTGCCGGTTGCAGGTACAAATGCTAAAGGAGAAGTAGATACTATTTTTTCAAATGAAAAAGTTTCAATAACGAAAGAACAAATTGAAAATACACCAGAACACTTTACTATATATTCGGGTATTGGTACACCTTACTTGGAAAATCTCGTATCTACTACGAACCGAAAACTTGTTAAATTATTTGATCGTGATGATGTGGCAATATACAATTCTATTCCAACTGTAGAAGGTACATTAATGATGGTAATTCAACATACCGACTATACAATTCATGGGTCCAATGTAATGGTTCTAGGATTTGGTAGAACAGGAATGAGTGTTGCGAGAGCATTTCAATCATTAGGAGCCCATGTCAAAGTTGGAGCAAGACGATCTGAACATATTGCACGTATTACAGAAATGATGTTTTCTCCTTTTCATATGCAAGACATAGAGAAAGAAGTAGGAAATATCGATATTGTAATCAATACAATTCCGCACCTCGTTGTAACAGCGAATGTTATTGCAAAAATGCCAGCTCATACGTTAGTGATTGATTTAGCTTCTAAACCAGGCGGTACTGACTTTAGATATGCGGAAAAAAGAGGAGTCAAAGCGTTGCTAGCACCTGGATTACCAGGTATTGTTGCTCCCAAAACGGCTGGGCAAATTTTAGCAAATGTTCTTTCTCAGTTATTAGCAGCAGATGCAATTGCAAAGGAGGAGGAAAAGAAATGAGTTTGAAGGGGAAACGAATTGGTTTCGGATTTACGGGTTCACATTGTACGTATGAGGAAGTTATGCCGCACTTAGAAAAATTAATTGCTGAAGGGGCAGAAGTACGTCCCGTTGTTTCATACACTGTTCAATCAACAAATACTAGATTTGGAGAAGGAGCAGAGTGGATTAAGAAAATTGAAGAAATAACAGGTTTTAAAGCAATTAATTCAATTGTTGGAGCAGAGCCACTTGGACCTAAAATTCCATTAGACTGCATGGTAATCGCTCCTTTAACAGGAAATTCTATGAGTAAATTTGCAAATGCAATGACAGATTCTCCAGTACTAATGGCAGCAAAAGCGACGCTAAGAAATGGCAAGCCTGTCGTATTGGCAGTTTCGACGAATGATGCTTTAGGATTAAATGGGGTAAATCTAATTACACCAACAAGGTGACGACAAAGCATAAACGCTTATATGTCGCCATCTTGAGGGAGCTTAGGGTAAAGCACAAGTTCGAAATCATCGAGCCTTTGCCACTTTTCCTTTTTATAAACAGCCTTTTCTAAAACTGACTTTAGGAGGCTGTTTTTCTTTTTGGGATCATCTGTTTTAAAGTACAGATCAAGAACATGCTCCACTTGAGGTATTGTGTCTTTCTTGACTTTTTCCTTCTTAATTTCGGTTTTAATTTCTTTCTTTAAGTTTTCCATAGTGGAAGTAATTTCAGTTATATGGTCAGCAACTACATTCGAGCGTTCTAAAAACATATCGACTGTGTAAACGCCACGTTCTAATAAATCATGTAAATTATTTTTTTGTTTTTGGACATCCACTAATTCTTTTTCAAGCTTGCGTAATGCAGCTTCATTCATTTGAATAACTTGTGTTTCTTTTAATTTGTCATCTTGCTTATGTTTTTCAAAATCAGCTTTATAATTGATGTACCATTCTTTTAATGCCTCGAGTAAACGCTTCTCAATTAATTCAGTATAACTTGATTTGTTTTCACAGCCACGGTGTTTACAATCCATCGTTTCTTTTCGGTTCTTCGGATAACGTTGGACCATACTATAACCACATTTACTACATTTAATAATGCCAGCTAGAGGGTTTTTAATTCCGTTCGTATTGTAAGGAACGTGATATCTTGAGTTTAATTTTTCTTGTACTTGTTCAAACAAACTTTCAGGTATGATTGGCTCGTGCTTACCATCGGCAATAATCCAATCTGATTTATCTTGTCTTGCACAACTACGTTTCACAGCATCAGGACGTTTTACTTCTTTTCGTTTTTGCCACGTTACTTTTCCAATGTACACATTGTTCTTTAATATATCTAAGATGCTGTAGGGGTTCCATTCATTACCTAGCTTACTTTTGTAGCCAAGATCATTTAATTTGCTTCGGATTGCGTTAGCGCCCATATCCTCGTTTGCATACCAATCGAATATCATTCTTACAACAGAAGCTTCTTCTGAATTAATTGTTAAAGTACGTTCTCGCTTATTTAAACGGTGGATATCATAACCATAAGGCGCATGGGTACCGAGGTAATTACCAGCCTCCACGCTTGCTATACGGCCGCGTTGCATACGACGCGTAATAATCTTTAACTCCTTACGAGCCATAAATGCTTCAAATTCGCTATATTCTTCGTCCCACTCATCATTAAGATCATAAGTCTTCCTAGGTGTCATAATCTTCGTATTCGAGCGTTTAAACGTCTCTAAAATGATTCCTTGCTCTTTCATACCACCACGACCTAAACGGTCCATATCCATACAAAGAACAACATCATATTTGTTATCTTCAATTTCTTCAAGCAGTGCTAACATTTCAGGGCGCTTCACTAAACTTTCACCAGAAACAATTTCCTCACGGACAGCTAAAACATTTAAGTTCATTTCCTTGGCAATTTTCAGCAGGGTAGTGCGGTGTTTTGCTAATGTTTCGCCTTCGCCGCGTGCTTCGGATTCGAGATCGGCGCGGGATTTTCTTAGGTAAATTGCGGTTTTCATAGGTAGACCTCCTTGTTAGTATCCATTATATAAAAAATAAAGTTGTAAAGAAGTAAATAGTTAATAAAAAAGCCCTTTAATTGGGCTATTTCAATTTCGATGTTACTTTTATTTTGTGTTTTAGAGTTGCATTGTTTTAATTTTAAGGAATTAAAGTATATTTTTGATAAACTTTAGCTGAAAAATCACATACATAAAAGACCTCTTCTTGTGATTGTTTTTCTAAAAAGCAAACTGTTCTTTTTTCATCCAGCATGTAACCGTGAATTATTTTTTCGCTTCGGAATATATCTTCACTTACTAGATTAATTAAATATGAAGTGGGAAATTCTTTAGTGATTTTTGTTAGAGTAACGGTATAAAAATACATTAGAATTACAGGGAAAGTATTAATAATTAATATTGAACTTAAATTGATAGATTTGAGTACAAATTCGTAATAGAAAAAAAAGTAAAAAATTACACTTGTAATTAAGTTTAATAATATTAAAATACAAACTATTCTTATAAAAGAATTGTGGTGCTTAAATTTTTTAATAAGAAAGCGGGAAACAATAAGTGAAATGAGTGAAATTATAAATAGCCATGCACTCCAAAAGTAAGTTTTATGTAGAGAATTTGAATTGTCATAATCAAAAGAATTCGGAAAGTTACTACCGAAAGTGTGGGCTAATAGATTATAAACAAATAAGGCATAGACAACAGCAATTATAAATTGCCACACTTGTAAACTTTTATTAGTGCTTTTGTCTAAGAATAATTTATCGATATGAGTAAGACTTTTAATTTTAATAAACTTATTTCCTAAGAAGTATAATAAGGATGCAATACAAGTTACTAAAGTAACAAGTGCGGGTCCTGAATTTAAAATAGTATTTTTTATAAATTCCATCTGTTAATTCCTACCTTTTAAATAATATTTATATTTTGTAATTCCTAACTTATAAAGTTGTATTTTAAATTCACATTAATAGGTCTTTAAACGAGCCAAATCCCCTGTAATTCCATAATTTTCAGCTATCTCTTGAATTGATAGATTAGTATTTTGATGTTCAGAAATCATTTCATCAGATAGTAGGAGTTCGAATGCAAATGTATTGGCTTTGGGGTGTAATAGAGCATGCCCTAATTAAAAACTTTAGATTATGATAAAAATTCTTCTATAATTGCTTTACCGTTTTTTATTTGTTTAATTCCCTAATTTGTTGCACCTTGCTACTTTATCTTGAAAATCACCTGCCTGTTTTTTTGCAATCGGGTTGTCATCCATTTTTTCTAATTGAGATAACGCAGAACGTGCTGTATCGCAATCCATTTTTCCAATTTCTTGTCTCTCGAATCGTTCGCGGCGAGAGGCTGCCGCCCTATCGAAAGCTTCCTCTTTCTCCTTTGGATCAACGGCTTGAATTTTTCTTATTTGCTCCTCTTTGAATCGCTCCGATTCGGGTCCTTCTATTTTTGGTGCTGATTGATTACTGGAATCATTTTCGTAGAGTTGTTTTTGTTTTTCTTGATTCTGATGTTGCTCTGCTGTGGCTGCTTGTTCTTGCTTCGCTTTTTCTTCCGCTTGGCGTTGCACTTCAGCTTCCTGACGTTGTTCTTCTACATTCTTTGTTTCTTCTTGTGCGTGTTGTTCGTCTTCTTTAACTGGATTGTTAGTATCACAACCAACTAGTCCAATAGATAAAAAGAGCGCTGTAAATGGTACTAGGTATTTTTTCATTATTAATCCTCCATAAGTTAATAGAATTACGCCTGGTTACTTAATAAACGTAAGTTTTTAAACGAGCAAATCCTCCAGGAATCCCATGGACCTCCGCAATTTCTTGAATAGATAAACGAGTATCTTTATAAGCAGAAATCATTTCATCGGTAAGTAACAATTCTACAGCAAATGTATTTGCTTCGATTTCTAAGCGATCCACTGAAAAGAAGGTTTGGTTACGTAAGAAGGGGGTATTTGCTTTAGGATGAAGTACAGCATGACCTAATTCATGTGCACAAACAAATTGTTGAGTAGTTTCGTTAATTTGATTATTAATATGAATGAATTTAAAGCGTTTATAAGTGTTGTAAAAACCAAGAGTATTCCCAAGGTCTTCAAACAACACTATAATATCTTTTCGTTTAGCAATTTCAAAGGGGTTTGTTGTGCCGTGTTTTTTTACGATTTTCATTACGTAGTCTTTAATTTTCATTTCTCGCTCCGTTCAATCTTTTTTATACTTGTTTGGAGTGAATTTTTGTTTTGCTAATTGTTTTGCCATGCGCATAGAGTTTTCTAGAGAAATACGAATCATTTCTTTTGTGTGTTCGTCTATTGGTTCTCCATCAAACATTAACGCTTCATCGCTGTTTTCTAGCTCTTCTAAGGTTTTTTCTAAATCACGTGCGATATCACGTTCTTCCTTAATTGATAATTTAGATGGATTATTAGATACCATTTCTTTTGTTTGTGTTCTATCTAACAGATAATCTGTTGATACCTCAAAAAAGTCTGCAATTTTCGTTAAAGTATCATAATCTGGTTCACGCTGACCTTGCTCATAATTGGCTAATTTTCCTCTTGAAAAACCCAAACGATCAGCAAGTTCATATTGACTTAGTTTTTGTTTCTTTCTAAGTTCTGAAATCTTTTTTCCAAGCATAAATTCTTCCTTCTTTCTAAATAAGAATAGGCGCTTTTTATTAATTATAGAAACGTTTAGTTTCTAAATCCACAAAGGAAACAAAAAGTTTCTAATAAACGTTGACAGAAACGATTTGTTTCTTTATATTAGAGTTACAAGGAAACAAAATGTTTCTTTTGGAGGTGGAATATTGAATAAAAAAAGAAATAAAATGATTGAATTTAGAAGTAATCAATCAAGAATAGTCGTAGCAAGGCATTTGAAAATTACGCCTCAAATGTTAGGGGCAATTGAACGTGGTGATAGAACGCCTTCATTAGAATTAGCTAAAAGAATAGCTGATTTTTATAAAACAACAATTGATGATCTTTTTTTTAGTTAAAAAGGAAACGAAATGTTTCTGGAGGTGAGAAAATGCCAACAACTAACATGGCAGTACCAACAGACCCGTCGCATAAACATATAAAAAGCACTTCAAGAGGTGACACCATGAGCCAACAAGAAGAATATGCGGCGACTTATGAATTTGGAAAAACGAAAGTCCATGTTGTGGCTCCTGAGCCAAAATCACAAAAGGATATCGATAAAATCCGTCAAGCATATTACAAGGCTGGTTGGGCCATCATCAAAGAAATACAAGTAAAAGAAAACGTTGAGGATTAGTTCCTCTCTTTTTATACGAAAAGTAGACAAGTTACATATGTACTAAGTTCATTGTAACCATTTGAAAACTAAATATGGAGGCGAACAGATATGGGAACAAGCATATACTGCAATTCAGCAATAGGAGAATTATTACAGAATGCCAGAGAATGTTGTGACAATGTTCAGCTGAAAACGAAGAAAGGGTTATCTAAGTACCTTGGTATTACACATGAAAGACTAACCCGTATTGAATCTGGACTTTCTAAACCAGAATTTGAACTTGCGATGGATTGGTGCCATGCAACAGGAGCAAAGTTAAATCAACAAGCGATTAAACATATTTATGGTGTTGGGTTACCACCTACAGATCCACGTTTAACTCAAGATGTAAATCTACAATTGATGAACTACATTAAACAAGCTGAAGAGGGAATTGCGGCAGCAAAGGAAATCATGAACTTACAAGTTACAACAAGATCATGGAAGCATGATGAAAAAAAGAAACATGAATACGCAGTTCATGCAAAAGAAATCTTCGATACAATCCAAGCTACTCAATGTGTAGTGCAAGCTCTTGAGCAAGTTCATTTTGGCATTATGGAACAAATACAAAGAAGTTGGTTGCAAAAGGCTATGGCAGAAAACGTGATTATTCAATCGGTGGATAGCTTAATGACTTTAACGAAGATGCTGTAAAGGAGGAAGAAAAATGACAGTAGATTATAAGAAACCTAGTTTAAAAGAATATAAGGAATTAATTCGTTATGATGCAAAACTAACTGGTGAAATTAAAATAGCAGAATTACTTAATGAGGATTTAAAAACAGTTGAGTTAAAGCAAGAGAAGAAATTGTTGGGGATTCGAATCAAAATTATAGAAGCATCATTTATTTTGAAGCATAAATGGGCAAAAGAAAAAGCTACCGCCTAGACAACAGTAGCTCTGAAAAATATTGTAAAGCAATTATAACATTATATAAATCATTTGGACAAGCCACTGTGCTTGTCGTTATGACCAGAAAGGGATTGTTCCTCCCATACCTCTACAATGTTCCTTTCTGGTTGTAACGATGCGTACAGCATTAATTTAAATAGAAAGGAGATGTAGTTCATGAACGATAAAAGCAATCATCTTCATGATCTAGTTCTTCCTGGGGATTTTTCATTTGCGAATAAACTTCGTAACTGTATGAGTGAATGTATTTATAACATGTTTAATGCAGAATCAACTGGAGAATCAAATCACTGGGAAGAAGAGCTGGAGCGATGTATGAGGGAATTTAAAATGCTTCGTGATACAAAAGAGGAACATGAGGCATCGATGAGTTATCGTGTAGTGATTAAAGATTTAAGAGCAAGAGGAGTTAACGCTTCGTTAGTAACACGTAGAAAATAAAAAGATCTATCACTTGGCAGAGTGATAGACAAACGGTCTTGCAAAAGATCTTAGGATTAATTATATCAAATTAGCATTCGTATAACAACGGAGTGTGCTACATGCTTTTAGACAAATCATTACATAGAGTGTTGCTGAATCCTAAAGTGTTTCAACAAGCAACATCAGAGCAACACCTAATTTACTTAGTAAAACAATATCTCAAAATAGGATACAAGAATTATCGCTTATTACGTGTAGAGGACGGATTCGCGATATGTAAACGGGAGGATGAATAATATGGCAGTTTATAGACCAGTACATGTTTCATTTTGGCAGGATTCATTTGTTTTAGATCTTACACCGGAGGAGAAGTATTTCTACTTATATTTGATGACAAACAGTAAGACGTCTCAATCAGGAATCTATGAGCTTCCACTTCGTATCATTGAAACTGATACAGGATATAACCGTGAAACTGTTATGAAGTTATTAGAACGTTTTGCTGAATACGGAAAAATTAATTACAACCATAAAACAAAAGAGTTGTTCTTAATCAACTGGTTGAAATTCAATCCAATTAAAAATGTAAACATTGAAAAATGCGTTTTAAAAGAGATTCAATCTGTGAAAGACCAGGATTTTTTAGTTGATTTCTATGAAACTTGTTTGCAATTAGAACGAGAACAAGATTTTAAAATCCCTCGTATTAAGGAGTATTTATCAGTCCGTTTGGAGGGGCTTATAAGGGGCTTCCAAGACCCTAGCAAGGAAGAAGAAAAAGAAGAAGAAAAAGAACAACAACAAGAAGAACGCGCAGGCGCGGAAGAAGTTGTTGAGGTTAATCCAATTTCTTTTTACGAACAAAACTTCGGACTGATTACACCTTTTATTGCAGATGGTATTCATGCATGGATAGATGATTTAAATGCAGAGCTAGTTATTAAGGCTATGGAGATTGCTTTAGAGAAGAATACGAGAAACATGTCTTACGTAAATACGATTTTAAGAGATTGGCATCTTAAAGGATTTAAAACAGTAACTGATGTTGAGGCAGCTGATAAAGCATTTCGTGCTCAGCGATTAACAAAAGCTCAGCAACAGACACAAGCGCCTTATCAACAAAAAGGTTTATCGGAATCTACTAAAAACGTAATACAGCAGCAACAAGCATGGGAGCAGAACATTCCAACAGAAGAAGAACTTGCAGTACTTAACCAACAGAATGTGTGGTTGGCCAAATGAGTAACGATATGATTCGTAATGTAGAAGCTGAACAAAGTGTTTTAGGTAGCATTATCCAAGAAGGCGATTTAATTAAAGATTGTCAGCTAAAGGTAAAACAGTTTTCTTTACCAACGCACCAAGTGATTTTCAAGGCAATGAGAGAATTAGAGGATGTTGAGGTTCCGATAGATCTTGTTGCTCTCATTGGAAAATTCGATGAAAGCTTTATGCATCAAATTGGCGGAATTGAATTCTTTGTAAACTTAACAGAAGTTGTTACGACTACTAAAAATTTCTCGTATCACGAAGGCTTAGTTATTGAAGCTTGGAAAATGCGACATGCTCAGGAGGTTGCTGGTAATTTATATAACCGCCTTCAGCAAGATAGGGATATGAGTGCTATTAGTACATCAATTGATGAATTAAGCGCCATTGAAGAAACGGGTTACTCAGATGAATTTAACTTGAAAGATACGCTTGTTGATTTGTATAAGAACATGCAAATTGATGTAGGAGATTTAACCGGTATACCAACTGGTTATGACGACCTGAACAGAATGACAGCTGGGTTACAAGAGGGTGATTTAATCATTGTCGGCGCTCGTCCTTCAATGGGAAAAACAGCATTTGTATTAAACGTTGCTTTTCATGCAGCAAGTGCTCATACAGCAACAGGAATCTTCTCGCTTGAGATGGGGGAGGAGCAATTACTTAAACGTATGATTTCAAGTACTGGAAATATAGATGCTACAAAATTAAAGAATCCTAAGAAGCTATGTAATTTAAAGGATTGGGAAAAAATTAGTCAAGCGATGGGATTAATTAATGATTTGCCATTAGAAATTTACGATAAAGCAAATGTAACGATGCAAGAGATTTATGCAAAGGCTAGGAAATTAAAGCGTAAGTATCCTGATAAAAAGGTTTTAATTGCAATTGATTATTTGCAGCTTATTGTAGGGGATCCGAAGCATAGAGGGAACCGCATGCAAGAAATAGGTGAGATTAGTCGTAAGTTAAAACTGATGGCAAGAGAATTAAATGTATGTGTAGTTGCATTATCACAGTTAAGCCGTGCTGTAGAAAGCAGACAAGATAAGAGGCCATTGCTATCAGATTTACGTGAAAATGGCCAAATTGAGCAAGATGCGGATTTAATCGCATTCTTATACCGTGAAGATTACTATGACCGTGAGACAGAAAATAAAAACATAACGGAAATTATTTTAGCGAAACAAAGGAACGGTCCAGTTGGTGTTGTTGAACTAGCATTCATTAAAGAATTTAGTAAGTTTGTAAATTTAGAGAGAAAGTTCAATCATCAACAGGAGGCTTAATCATGTTGTTACGTCAGGAAGTAGAACGTAGAAAACTAATAATCATTCGTAAATTATTGGGTTTAGGATTAGCTGAAATTAATGGACAAACATTAGACCAATTAACGTTAACGCAGCTTGAAGGGATTCTAATAGCAAGTTTGCAGGTATTGGAGGGGAAAAACAATGCCAAAGCAATTAACAATTTTTGACGTGGAGCCAGTTGTATCATTTGATCCTAAGAAAGCTCATATTCACCGTTTAAATTCAAAATTACGGTATGCAGATGTGGTTGTGCAAATACCACGTCAAGCTAAAGCGATTGATGAATTAAAACCGACAACAGCGCCTGATGAGCGTTATGAGTTATTTGAAGATTATACAATGGGAATTTGGCGTTATAAGCGAGTGGAGGATAAACAATTTGTATGGGAAGAAGCTGAAGAAATGTGTAAGCAAGCAAGGGATGAAAAAAAGCCGATTCCAATACGGCTCCATTTGTCACTTGAACGAGCATTTGTTCCAGAAAATGTTGTGCAATATCTATAGACAAATAAAAAAAGCTGAGATCACTCTCAACTTAATTCGACAAAGTAATTATAACACATTGGGGAGTGGTTTTGGTGCCGATTATCAAAGAAAATATTGTAGGAATGAAGGCTGAAATTTCTTTAGTGGAAAACATGATTTACGTTGTGAAGGACGGAAAGATTCATCCGATTGAACCACCAACAACTGGACATGGTGAACAGTCATTTGTATATAAAGCTGGTAAAGTAGCGCGTATTGAGGAGCGGAAAACGAAGTTGCTTTAATCAAATTTGAATTTTATTTAAAGATAAAGAGCGCTTTTCAAGGTGCTCTCTGACCAAAACTGAAATTGAAAAAGAATACGCATGATATTGTATGTGTGCTATTTAGGTAGGTGCAGTTTTAAAACAAAATCTTTATTTAAATAAAAAAAGAGCACCGTATTTAAGTGCTCTTTGTAAAAAAGAATTGTATGAGAGGGAAACTATTATAGCACCGAAATTCATATTTTTCGTTTTGAGATGGGTTGTTTTTAAATTGATAGTGATGAAGTCCTATCCCTTATGGTAGTTTCACTTTATCATGTGCAAGGTGAAACTACAGTTAGTTGGTCAGAGAAAGTAACTCCATTTACTGTTGCTGAAGCTGTAAGTGTTATATTTCCAGGTCCAAAGGCAGTAACATTAGCGCTAAAAGATCCATCTGCTTGTGTAAATACTATAGTTGGAGAAACAGTTGCTGCACCTGTTATGGAGAGAGAAACTGGTATTCCTGCAAATCCCATATCATTGATTAATAAACGACCTGATGCAACAACAGGAACATTACAGTCTTCGCTTGTAAAGACTAGTTCAAGAGCTAACGAAACACCAGTTATTGGTATTCTTCTAATACAAACTTTTATGATTTCTTTTTCGCTGAATTTAAACGCAACTCGTAATCCGTCTATAAATCCAAAATTCTGTTCTTGGGCAGAAACTTGTCCAAGAATTGCTACTCCTGTGACCTCGAAAAGGTCTCCTTCATTGGCATCTTCACGGTCAATGACACATTGAAAAGGGATATCATCAAAAACTTGAAAACCCGGCACTAGGGTGCCATTTTCTAAAACAGCAGTGTAAGTTATCGTTTTATGAACTACCCCGCAAATTACAACTTTTTCTGGTACTACGTTTTCAATATCTGCTTCAACAGTTTGTGTAAAGGTAACGGTACCTGCAAGTGCTGGGGGGACAAGCTGCGTAGTTCTCTCAACAACAACTTGGCAACAAGTTGTTGGATTAATAAGTGGGCAAACCATTTTGCATTCCTCCTTAGTTCTATAAATATATTCTCTCAGTGGATTTCGAAGTCAAATAGAAAGCTACCATTGCTTCTACTATAGATTATGAAGTAGATAGAGAGCTTGTATAGGAGGATATCTTGGACAAGCTTCCTAATTTTCAACAAATAATTAAGTTGTTTCATGTTAGAAAGATTCGTAACTGTAAATCTAGTCTCTAAAATAACCCAATTTCATATTTATGATGAACAGATATAGATTTAATTAGTAATCAATTTTATAGAAACTTTTATTACATCTTTCTCTATAAAATTGAAAGCAAAGCTTTGCCTATACGATCGAAAATCATTTGAACTTCCAAAGTTAGCTTCACGTGCAAAAACTTCACCGAGTATTTTTTTCTCGACGATGCTAAATTGATGATTTTCTTTAATATCCGTTGATTCTATAAGACACTGGAAGGGAACATCATCTTGAATGCTATGATTTGGAATCTCTCTATTATGAGTTACTGCTGTATAAGTAACAGTTTTTCGGATATATCCAATAATGATGACTACTTCTGAACACACCTTTTCAATCGTAGTGAATACCTGTTTATCAACTTTGACAGTTCCTTTTTTTGCGGGAGGAACTAAATGGATTTTATGCTCAACAATTTGTCTGCAACACATCGTTTGGGATTTTTGAGCTTTTAATGATTGTTTTGTTTTTTGAGTTTTTGGGGTGCACGCTGATTTTATTGGTTTTTGAACTTTCAGAAATACCGATAAATCAATATGCGGGAAATAAGGTGCGCTTATATTAATGACATCTTTCTTATGATGTGAATTCATATACGTGTCCTCACTTTTTGATAACATATAGTGTAGAATATGTTTTCTACACTATATATGCTTGTTTTTGACAAATAATTTTTAAAAATGAGCTGTTGTCATATATCGACATGATTCTTTGGCAATAAAAAAATATGCTTTTGATTTACATCCATAAAAAGCATATGACTCCTGCTCATTCATATAAGAGATAACGTGCTTTCAACTTGAAAAAAGGTCTATGAAATGCAGGGCGAACATTTAGACAAAATAATCGTTTGAATAGAAAAATAGATAAATTGTGTAAAAATGGTATAATAAATAAAAATTAAATATTTAGTCCTACTGGAAGAACCAGCGGACATCGAACTATAAGAGCATTAGTGATATTGCTCTGTAGTTTGGTGTCCGCTTTTTTGTTTTTATTAACAAAATATATAAGGGGTGTTTTTATATATGACGCAATTAACTTTCTTACCTAAAATTGATCGCAAAGCAACGCAGGCTCGTTTAGAAAAGATTCTTGAAAATGTTCGTATTTATAGACAATTTGGGATGATTAGACATGAGATGAAGGTTACAGCATCTAGCGAGGTAAGATATCACGGTCAAACAAATATAGTAGGAAAACCGGCTGAAGATATTGCTCTAGCAAATGTTGCTATGAGTGAAAGAGAAGTGAAACTACAACGTTTATCTTTTCAAATTGATAAGGCATTAAGTCGTTTTAGTAAAAACCAAAGGGATATTATTGTAAAACGATATTTAGAAGATGAAGAGGTCTTTGATTACATGGTTTATAACGAAATTGGTATGAGTGAGCGTACGTATAGACGAAATAAATCTAATGCTTTTTATAAATTAGCTTTTGCTCTTAGATTAGAAGTATATGAGACAGAAGAGCAGAATGGGAGGGAGGATCTATGAACTTTGTCCAACCTATTCGTGATCCAGAGCAAATACAACATATTAAAGAATATCTGAAGGAAAACAATGAACGTAATTATATTTTATTTGTGATGGGAATTAATACAGGGTTACGTATAAGTGATATCTTAAGACTTAAAATAGGTGATTTAAAGGGTAGTCATATTTCAATGAGAGAAAAGAAAACGGGTAAACAGAAACGGATTCAATTGACACCAGCATTAAAAAGAGAATTACGTTGGTACATTGAAGAAAGAGAAGATAGTGAGTATTTAATTAAGAGTCGAGAAGGAAAGAATAAACCGATTGGTCGCAGTATGGCATATAAAATACTAAGGACTACAGCAGCAGAGTTTGGATTAGACGAGATTGGAACGCATACACTACGTAAGACATTTGGATATCATATGTATATGCAGACAAAGAATATAGCCTTGCTAATGGAGATATTCAATCATTCAAGCGAGCGGATAACATTACGATATATAGGAGTAAACCAGGATGCAATGGATAAAGCAATGACTAGATTTAAAATCTAATTATTGCTTTATCCTTTTTTATTTGATGTTTATTGAGTTAAGCATTTGGAATATTATTAAGCATAAAAAAAGCATTCCATAGTTATTTTTTAAAATACAGCTTTTTTGAAGTGGATAGAATCACCTATAATTCTTAATATAGTTATTTGTTGGGAAAAATATAAAATTAACATTGAAAAAACTATATATATAGTTGTATAATAAACCGTTGTAAAAAATTGAAGGGAATTACAAAAAATGAAAAAACAAATTGCAGCAATTACTCTAGCAACTACTCTTGGATTGAGTCTTCAACCAATTATAGGGGCAGCAGAAACAAATCAAAATGTACAAGCAACACAACAAAATGGTTGGATTGAAGAAGGAAACGGCACATGGTTTTTCTATGATCATGGTGTGAAGAAAACAGGCTGGGTATTAAGTAATGATAAATGGTATTA